>JANLRW010000132.1:0-1699 GCA_031361925.1 Sphingomonadales bacterium | reverse complement strand
TAGCCAGAAGGATATCTGGTCTTACGGTTCAAGGTTCATGGACCCGTCAAAAATTTCCGATGCTGCGGACCGGAAACTTGTCAAAGACCTGATCGCCAAACGTAAATCTCTTGGCACAAAATTCGTCGGCCATACGCCCTTATGGTACTACGTCCTGCGTGAAGCCGAGTTTTCCGGAGCAGCTGACAAAACCGATTTCTTCGGCGGCATACATTTGGGAGCGATGGGCTCAATCTTGTTGCTTGAAACGTTTCTCGGCTTGTTATGGGCTGATCAAGACTCGTTCCTTCATCATGTCGGCTGGCGGCCACACCCCGAAATAATGGGTAGTCCGAATGTCGAAAAATTTGGATTAAAGGAATTGATGCAATATGCGCTCACATGACCAACCTTTGACCGGATCTGCATAAAATCGAGGTGGTCTAACATCCGAATCTAAGTCTCGTTCCCCGCTTTGAACGCGCCACAGACAATCCTTTTGCCGCTGTTACCGCTGGGGTCGGTTAGATAGTCATCGGCCTTTTCGTGGATGACCAGCGCAGCACCGTCAGCGTCCAATAAGCCGCCCGGTCCTTCTAGCATGATGTCGGGCAGTTTATATTCCATAGTCAGCTTCTTATCCGACCCGGCCACGACATTGGGAAGATCGCCGCCGTGCGCACCCATCGGATTATTCCGGCCATGCTGTTTCATCGCGGGGTTCCAATGCGGGCCGGCGGTGGTGAACTCCGGGCCGTCGCATTTGCCAACGGCGTGAATGTGCATTCCGAATGTGCCTTGGCCGGGAGCATCAGCAACCACGCTCAGCCACAGCCCGTCGGTTCGCTGCGATAGCGTGGCAATGCCCGCCGCACTGCCGTCTCCACGAACCAGAGTAGCGCTGGCAACCGCGGAGACGCCTGTGGTCTCGGCGGTCTGGACAGTCGAGCAGGCTGCCAACACAGGGATCACTACAAACGGCAAAAATATACGCATGATTTACTCCAATCAGTTCGGACTTCGCAATATTGTCATAACGTGACCGAAGCGCAATGCGTTCCAACGCTGGAATCTTTAGGCGCTAAGATTTGGCCCATTCCGAGCGCGTCACACCTTGGGCAAACAGCAACGCGGTCAAATCATTATGCCGAACCGAGAAGTTTGCGGCTTCGGCAAGCTGCGGTCGGGGGTGGAACCCGGTGCCCAGCCCGCCCCCTTCAACCGCTGCAGCGATCATTGGCAAGTCGTTTGCGCCGTCGCCAACGGCGAGCACCTGATCCGGCGTCAGTTGCTTGACTGCGATCGTGGCTAACATCACCTCGCGCTTGATTTGCGCATCGACAAGGTTGCCGACTAAATTACCCGTTAACTTACCGTCTTTTATTTCCAGCACGTTGGCGTGGACCTCCGCCAAACCGATCATCGCTGCCACCGGACCTGCAAAATCGGTAAAGCCACCCGATACCAATACCGAATGTGCGCCCCAACCGGTCATCGTCCGCACCAGAGTTTCGGCGCCCGCCATCGGACGGACACGTTCGGCGAGGCACTGCGCGATGACGTCTTCGCTCAGCCCCGCTAACAACGCTACGCGTGCCTTCAATGCCTCAGCAAAATCGAGCTCGCCTGCCATCGCGCGTTCGGTGATCGCAGCGATCTCGCTCTTAATCCCGGCATAATCGGCAAGTTCGTCGATGCACTCGACGGTGATCATCGTGCT
>JANLRW010000099.1:0-1545 GCA_031361925.1 Sphingomonadales bacterium | reverse complement strand
CCCCATCCCGGCGCAGGCGCTTTGGGACATGATCGGCGACTTTGGCGATACTGGAAAATGGTCAGGGCGGCCGCCCGAGGCATGTGTCTGCGACGGCAATGGCATTGGCGCGCTGCGAACACTGATGCTTGCCGACGGGCGGGTGATCGTTGACCAGTTGGAGGCGCAGGGCGAATACTATTACAGCTATTCCATCGTTACCTCGCCGCTACCCGTGCGGGCGTACCGTGCAACAATGGCGGTCGCGCCGCTAACCGACAGCGACAGCGTGCTTACATGGTCTGGGAGTATCGAGCCCGACGGGATGACGGACGAGCAAGCCATAGCATTTTTTGAAGATATTTACCGGATGGGCATCGCGCTGATAAATCGCAGTATCACCGCCAAAGCTGCGGGCTAACGCCTCGCATGGTCAGTGGCTGCAATGCTCATTATGCACGTGGCCGCCGCCTAGCTTCCGAGCCTTTTCGATCTTTTTCAACACCATCTGCCGCTTCAACCGTGACAAATGGTCGATAAAAAGGATGCCCTCCAGATGGTCCATTTCGTGTTGCAGACAGGTCGCCATCAGCTCGTCCATCGCCTCTTCATGAACCTTGCCGTCGAGATCCTGCCAACGCGCGCGAATCTTGGCGGGGCGTTCGATTTCGGCATATTGGTCGGGAACCGATAGGCAGCCTTCGCTGTAAATCGAATGTTCTTGCGACGGATCGAGTATCTCGGGATTCACGAATACACGCGGGTTTTTAACGGTCTCGCCGTCTTTTTCTTCCTGCAAATCCATGACGAGCAACCGCTTCGGCACCCCGACCTGGATCGCGGCCAAGCCAATACCGGGCGCTGCATACATCGTCTCGAACATGTCATCGACGAGCTGTTTCAATTCAGAATCGAACGCCTCAACGGGTGATGAGATGGTTTTCAGCCGCGGATCGGGCACTTCGAGAATTTGCAAAATAGCCATGGCGTGCAGATAGGGATGAGCGGCGCGGAAATCAACCAACGGGACGGCGCGCGCGCAGAGCCTGCGCCAAGGTGCCGTCATCGAGATAATCGAGCTCGCCACCAACCGGGACGCCGTGCGCCAGTTGAGTCAGCCGGATGGGATAATCCTCAAGCCGCTCGGCGAGATAATGCGCGGTTGTCTGGCCGTCGAGCGTCGCATTCATCGCCAATACCACCTCGTCGATACCGCCCGCTGCCACACGCGTAATCAGGCCGTCTATGTGCAGATCCTCGGGGCGTACCCCGTCAAGCGCCGACAACCGCCCGCCCAGCACATGATATTTCCCCGGAAACAGCCGCGACCGATCCAGCGCCCACAGGTCGGAGACATCCTCCACGACGCAAATCGAACGGATATCACGGCGCGGATCAACGCAGATGCCGCAGGGGTTGCCGGTGTCGATATTGCCGCAGATCTCGCACACCACCAGCCGCGCCTCGACATTTTCGAGCGCGCGGAGCAGCGGTTGCATTACGCTCTCGCGCTTCTTCATCAAATGCAGCACCACGCGCCGCGCAGAACGTGGGCCGAGGCCAGGC
>JANLRW010000056.1:0-2179 GCA_031361925.1 Sphingomonadales bacterium | reverse complement strand
TAGTCGGCGACAGTGCTGGCATTTTGAGTTCGGTGGGCATGGAAAGGCCTTTGTTGTCAGGTGTTGGCACAATCGAATAGCCTCGCGCGCCGCAGCGTCAAGCGGCTAATGCTTGCGTAGGCGCCGGTTTTCACGCAGGCTGTACGAATTCATGAATGTCCGGCCACAAAGACCGGGCGCGGGGGAGCGGCAATGCGGACATATCTGGTGGTGATCGACGAAACCGACGAGGCGCGCACTGCGCTGCGCTTTGCCTCGCGCCGTGCGTCCAAAACCAAGGGCGCAGTTCATATATTGGCGCTGGTCGAACAGGCCGATTTTGTCGCTTGGGGCGGGGTTCAGGCGACGATGGAGGAAGAAGCGCGGGTTCGGGCCGAAGAGCTTGTCACCGCTGCTGCGGGGTCGATTTTCCAAGAGTTGGGCCAGCGACCGGCGATTACCGTGAAACCGGGCGACGCGGTGGATGTCGTGCGCGTCATGCTGGAAGAGCATCCCGAGATTGCCGCACTTGTGCTGGGCGCGGCGGCAAGCGGGCCGCCGGGACCGCTGATTGCGCACTTTACCGGCACCAATGCAGGGACATTGCCGTGTCCGGTGATGGTCATTCCGGGATCGCTCAACGACGAGCAGATCGACGAATTGAGCTAGCGCTTCTTGCCCTGATGCCGGATATTTGAGGGTCGCCCGCGTTTGCCGGGGCTGAATTTTGCCGGTTTTCCCTTATGTGTTCGGCGATCCGGTGATGACGGCGTTCCACCCTCGGGCAATTCGAACCGCAGCGCACCCGATATCGGATTAGCTTCGGCGAGGCGCAGTTGCAGGCGCATTCCGGGGCGATATTCTTGGCGACTTTTTTCACCAATCAGCGACTGGCTGGCTTCGTCATAATGGAAATAGTCCCGGCCCAGAGTTGAGACCGGAACCAGACCATCACCGCCAATCCCTTCCACTGTTGCGAAAAACCCGAAATTCTGCACACCGGTAATGCGCGCCTCGATCACATCACCAACTTGTGCCGACAGATAAGCGGCAACATAACGGTCGGTCGTTTCGCGTTCAGCCTCCATCGCGCGGCGCTCGGTGCGGCTGATTGCTTCCGAGGTCGCCTCTAGCTTGATGACCGCCTTTTCGGTAAGGCCCGTGATCGGCTCGATATCTTTGATGTTAGGCGCAGGCATTTCCAGACCGTAAGCGCTCACCAGCGCGCGGTGGACGATCAGGTCGGCATAGCGGCGGATTGGCGAGGTAAAATGCCCGTAACTGCCGAGCGAAAGCCCAAAATGCCCCACATTGCGCGGACTATAATAAGCCTGAGTCTGGCTTCGAAGCACCGCTTCCATGATTTGCGAACGGATTTCGTCGTCGGTGATTTGCGCAAGAATGGCGTTAAAAGTGGATGGCTTGACCACCTGCCCCAACGCGAACTCGATACCGAATGTCGACAGATAATCCTTAAGCGCGACCAATTTCTCGCGGCTCGGGCTTTCATGCGCGCGGTATATCAGCGATGATTTTTTGGCTTCAAGCGCCTTGGCCGCCGCGACATTGGCCGCAATCATGAAATCCTCTACCAGACGGTGCGCTTCCAATTGTTCGCGAACGGCAACGCCGGTCACCCTGCCCGCGTCGTCGAGCGTGATCCGCCGTTCGGGCAGATTGAGTTCGAGCGGCGCCCGCTTGGCACGCGCCTTTGATAACAACCGCCAGCACGCCCATAATGGCTTAAGCGCGGTTTCAAGCAGCGGGCTTTCCATCGCCCCGTCAATGGCTGCCTGTGCGTCAGGATAGGGAATATTGGCGGCAATCCGGGCGATTGCGCGCGTGAAACGCCATGACGTCACTTGTCCGGTCTTGCTGATCGCAAGGTGGCAGGCGATGACTGCACGGTCCTCGCCAGCCCTTAACGAGCATTTGTCCGACGACAATGCGTGCGGTAGCATCGGTACGACAAGGTCTGGGAAATAGACGCTATTGCCGCGCTTGGCCGCTTCATGGTCGAGGCTGCTTGCCGGGCGGACATAGTAGCTGACATCGGCAATCGCGACGATGGCCTGAAAACCGCCGGTGGACTCGTCAGGCGTCGCCCAAATCGCATCGTCAAAGTCGCGTGCGTCGCGCGGGTCGATGGCGATGATTGGCACATGGCGCAGGTCTTCACGGTGGTCGGCGGTGACTGGCA
>JANLRW010000036.1:0-13480 GCA_031361925.1 Sphingomonadales bacterium | reverse complement strand
GATGTTCCAAACGCCAGCACCGGACCATTTGCCGGTGACCAGCATCGCCGCGCCGATCATCGCTGGCACGCCTGTCGTGTAGCTCACTGCCTGGTTGCCGGTTTCGGCATAGGCGTCTTCATGGTCGCAGATGTTGTAGATGTAGAGCGTCTTTTCCTTGCCGTCCTTACCCAAGCCGGTGGCGATGCAGCCGATGTTGGTTTTGCCCTTCGTGGTGGCGCCGAGGCTCGCGGGTTCTGGCAAGACCGCTTTGAGGAATTGCAAAGGCACGATTTCCTTGCCTTCGTACATCACCGGGTCGATCCGGGTCATGCCGACCGCCTGAAGCACATTAAGATGGGTGATATAGGCGTCGCCGAAGGTCATCCAGAAGCGGATACGTTTGATTTCAGGCAGATGGGTTTTGAGGCTCTCGATTTCCTCATGATACATCAGATACATATTCTTAGGCCCAACAGCCTCGAAGTCGAACTGTTGCTTCACCGACATCGCAGGGGTTTCGACCCATTCGCCATTTTCCCAATGCCGCGCGACGGCGGTCACTTCGCGGATATTTATCTCGGGGTTGAAATTGGTAGCAAAGGCCTGCCCATGATCGCCGCCATTGCAATCGAGGATGTCGAGCGTGTCGATGCGGTCGAAATAATATTTTTTGAGATAGGTGGTGAACACTGATGTAACGCCGGGATCGAAGCCCGAGCCGAGCAACGCGGTAAGTCCGGCATCCTTGAAACGGTCCTGATAGGCCCATTGCCAGTGATATTCGAACTTCGCGACGTCGAGCGGCTCGTAGTTGGCGGTGTCCATATAATGCACGCCAGCGGTGAGGCAGGCGTCCATGATGTTGAGATCTTGATAGGGCAAAGCCAGATTAACGACGAGAGCAGGCTTAATCTCGTTCAGCAATGCAGTTGTTGCCGCAACGTCGTCGGCGTCCAACCCACAGGTGTCGATTGAGACTCCCGTTCGCTCTTTGACGGACAGAGCAATCGCATCGCATTTCGATTTTGTGCGGCTTGCAAGGCTGATGTGCGAAAAAATATCGCTATTCATCGCCATCTTGTGAACCGCGACCGAGCCGACGCCGCCTGCTCCGATTACCAACACCTTGCTCATTCAGTGGTTCCTTGCGACAGGGATTCGCTAGCGGCAGCATATAAGGGCGTTTTATGACAGGACAAGCAGACAGGGCTCCGACGAGGGAAGGTATATTGCGCGCGGCGGCCAAGATTGCCGAAATCCTACCGCAAACGCCGTTATTGCCGCTGGAAGTCGATGGCGTCACTTTGTGGTGCAAGGCCGAGATGCTTCAACCCATCGGTTCCTTCAAGATCCGCGGCGCGTGGCACCGTTTGACCGACTTGACCGAAACGGAGCGCGCCAAGGGTGTTGTCGGAGTTTCAAGCGGCAACCATGCCCAAGGCGTGGCTTGGGGTGCCAGACGGCTTGGGATAGCAGCCACTATCGTAATGCCCTCCAATGCGCCGCAGATGAAGCTGGACGCGACGCGCGCGTTGGGAGCCGACGTAGTGCTCTACGACCGCGCGACCGAATCGCGTGATGCGATTGCCGCCGCATTGGTCGAGGAACGCGGCGCGACTTTGGTCCATGCTTTTGGCGACCCATGGGTGATCGAAGGGCAGGGCACCACCGGCATTGAAATTGCCGAGCAACTTCGCCAGCGCGGGCTTAGCGGTCCGGACCAAATCGTCGCCTGTTGTGGCGGCGGCGGTTTGGCATCGGGGCTGTCGCTGGCTTGTCCGGATGCAGAAATCATTATCGTTGAACCCGAAGGATGGGATGACATCATTCGCTCGCTAGAGGCGGGCGAAATCCTGCCAGTGGATGACCTTACTTACCCCACCACCTGCGACGCTTTGCAAACGCCGAAAACATATCCGGTCAACTTCGAAGTGCTACGCCGACGCGTCTCGAAAGGCGTCACGGTGACCACTGACGAAGTCGCCGCAGCAATGCGACTGGCGTCAGAAAAGCTGCATCTGGTGGTCGAACCGGGCGGCGCGGTGGCACTGGCGGCAGTGCTGGCCGGGAAGGTGACAATGAAAGATGTATCAGTTGTAACGCTATCGGGCGGCAATGTTGACCGAGAGACCTTTGTGCGAATGATCGGCAAAATTGCGTAACCCGAACGACGGGCGATGCGCTGCTATTTCAGATTAGCAGGATGTTGAAACCATATAACCAGCGCAAAGCCGAACAGAACGACAACGGCAAATATACACCCGAAAAAGGGTTGAGGGTTTTGCTGAATTGACCGTAGGTCACGCTTGAACGTAAGCAACTCATATATCAAAATTATGAAATCAACAAAGCCCATCGGGCAAATTAAGCCGCTTCCGCGACCTGCATTTCCATACGTTCCCAAATCTCGGCTAAAGCATCGACCAGTTCACGCATCATCGCTTCGTCATGGTGCGGACCCGGGGTGAAGCGCAGCCGCTCCGTACCGCGCGGGACGGTAGGGTAATTGATCGGCTGCACGTAAACGCCGTATTCGGCGAGCAGGATGTCGCTGATCTTCTTCGCCTTGATCGGATCACCCACCATCAGAGGCACGATATGCGTTTCGCTGTGGAGCACGGGCAGGCCTGCCTCCGCAAGCAGAGTTTTCAACATCGCCGCATGCGCCTGCTGCGCCTCACGCTCTTCGCTCGATAACTTGAGATGCTTGACCGCCGCAAGAACGCCAGCGACCAGCACAGGCGACAGCGACGTCGTGAAGATGAAGCCCGGCGCATAAGAACGGATCACATCCACAATCCGCTGGTCAGCGGCAATATAACCGCCCATTACGCCAAAAGCTTTGCCTAGTGTGCCTTCGATGATCGTCACACGGTCGGCCACCCCGTCGCGCTCGGTAATCCCGCCGCCGCGCACACCATACATGCCAACTGCGTGGACTTCGTCGCAATATGTGAGCGCATTATATTTGTCCGCAAGGTCGCAAATCGCCGCAATCGGCGCGACGTCGCCGTCCATCGAATACACGCTTTCAAACGCAATCAGCTTGGGCGTCTCGGGGTCATCCGCGGCCAGTAATTCTTCAAGATGCACTAGATCATTATGCCGCCAAACGCGCTTTTCGCAGCCCGCATTGCGAATGCCAGCGATCATTGAAGCGTGGTTCAATTCGTCCGAATAGATGATGCAGCCGGGCAAGATTTTCGCCAGTGTCGACAACGTTGCATCATTCGAAACATAGCCCGAGGTAAACAGCAACGCGCCGCCTTTGCCGTGCAAATCCGCCAGTTCATGCTCGAGTTCGACATGATAATGCGTGTTGCCGCCAATGTTCCGCGTGCCGCCAGAGCCAGCACCGACATCGTGCAGTGCCTCTTCCATCGCCGCGACGACTTTGGGATGCTGGCCCATGCCCAAATAATCGTTCGAACACCAAACGGTGATCGGTTTCGGGCCGTTATGCCCGGCAAAACATCGTGCATTGGGATACGCGCCCTTGTTACGCAATATGTCGATAAACACACGGTACCGGCCTTCGGCGTGGAGCCGGTCTATCGCTTTATCGAAAACTGCATCGTAATTCATCTGGGATTCGGGCCCCGTTAGCGCTGTCTGACCGCCCCATAATCCTGCCAAAAGCAAAAATCCAGCGCGAACCACTCGCAATTAGAGTGAGAGAATTTTTGATATGCCAAAGTCGGAGAGAGCAGGGCGGAGCGGTTCGGAATCAGTGATCGTTCCGGTGGTGATGAATGTCCCTTGGGATGCCGCTGGAGGCCAAGTCTGTCCTTGGGTCAAATGGACTATTCGCCTCGATATTCCTGCCGCTCCATCGACGAAACGCATTCCCGGAGCGGCGACAGCCAGTTCGTCCTGCACCAGCGGAAAATGCGTGCAGCCCAATATCGTGACATCAAGCCGGTCGCCGTCAGGCGTCCCCGTCAGCCCGCGCATCGCTCGCGCATAAACCGCCGGATCAACTGCTTTCCCGCGCATTTTTGCCTCTGCCGCGTCAACAAGCTCCGGCGCGGCGTGGCGCAGCAGCGTCATTCCGGCGGCATGGGCGTCCTGCAAGCGATCAACATAAGGTTGGCGAATAGTCGCCGCAGTGCCCAGTAGACCAATGACACCTGTTTGGGTCGCCTCGGCGGCTGGCTTTATGGCGGGGACCGTCCCCACTACCGGAACATCGAGCGCTGCGCGGACATGGCTAAGCGCAATCGTGCAGGCGGTGTTGCAGGCAATCGTAACCAGCCTCGGTCGAAACCGCTCGACTAGCCGACCCAGCAATGCCGGCACCCGCGCGGCGATCTCGGCCTCGCTCTTGGTGCCATAAGGAAGCCCTGCATAATCAGCAGCGTAGACTATCGGCGCGTGGGGCAGCGCGACGCGGACGGCGCGCAATACAGATAGTCCACCGATGCCGGAATCAAAGAAAAGCAACGGTGCGTCGGCGTCACTGGACATATCCCGTAGTTACGAGCGGCGCGCTTTTCACGCAAGTGGCTTGAGAACAAATGATAAACCCGATACGCCAGCATGCGTGATGCAAGGATTCGTGCCATGACCGATTTCTGGATGACCGCGATTGCTGCGTTGCTGCTCGGCTACGCGCTGGGTTCGATACCGTTTGGATTGGTTCTGACCAAGTTAGCGGGAGGCGGCGATATTCGCGATATCGGATCGGGCAATATCGGCGCGACCAACGTTTTGCGGTCCGGGCGCAAGGGGCTGGCGGCACTGACGTTGCTGCTCGATCTGCTCAAAGGCTTTGCAGCGGTCTGGCTCGCGACACAGTTTCTGCCGGGTGGCGAGGTATTTGCAGCCGCTGGCGCGTTCTTTGGCCATCTCTACTCCGCCTGGCTGAACTTCAAGGGCGGGAAGGGCGTTGCGACCTATGCTGGCATCATGTTCGGCCTGTTTTGGCCGGGTGGGCTGATTTACGCGGTGGCTTGGGTCGGCGGACTGCTGCTGTTCCGGATTTCTTCTGTGGCAGGTCTTTTGGCCGCGCTCAGTACGCCATTGGCTGCGGCTTATTTCGGCCACTACGAATTGGTCGCATTGCTTTCCGCTTGCACATTGATCGTGTTTTGGAAGCACCGGGAAAATATCGAACGATTGATCGACGGCACTGAGCCGCGCGTCGGCAAAGCCAAAAGCTGACCGCGCGAGATGGCCGATAGTGCAGACCAGTTCGACCGACTGCGCCTCATCCGTTCACCGAA
This sequence comes from Sphingomonadales bacterium, assembly GCA_031361925.1. Classification (GTDB taxonomy): domain Bacteria; phylum Pseudomonadota; class Alphaproteobacteria; order Sphingomonadales; family Sphingomonadaceae; genus Sphingorhabdus_B. Next base: position 8,273 of record JANLRW010000036.1, on the reverse strand, counting down.
TATTGGACCGGTTACTTTCCGCCAGCTTATCGAGCGCTTTGGCAATGCTTCGGCTGCGATTGCGGCGCTGCCAGACCTTGTCACCCGCGGTGGCGGCGGCAAAGCGGTGCTTGCCGATCCGCGCGCAATAGAGCGCGAACTGACTGAAACGCGTTCTCTGGGTGCTCGCTATTTGTTTCTGGACGATGCCGATTATCCCGAATTACTCACGCATCTCGACAATGCACCTCCAGCGATCATCTATCGGGGAAATGTTGAATTATTGGCCCGCAATCCTGTGGCGATGGTCGGCGCGCGCAACGCATCGGCTGGCGCTTGCCGGTTTGCGCGCACGCTGGCCTATGAGCTCGGCGATGCTGGCTTTGCGGTTGTGTCAGGCTTGGCACGAGGCATAGACACCGCCGCGCATGTAGGTTCAATCGATAGCGGCACGATTGCGGTTATCGCTGGCGGCATCGACATCGCCTATCCGCCTGAAAACCGCGAACTGCAGGACGCGATTGCCGAACGCGGGCTGCTGATTGCCGAAATGCCCCCTGGCACGGAACCGCGTGCGCGGCACTTTCCCTATCGTAACCGAATAATCGCGGGGCTTTCGCTTGGCACGGTGGTTATCGAGGCGGCACCGAAATCGGGATCGCTCATTACTGCGCGGTTAGCGGCGGAGGCGGGCAGGGAAGTGATGGCGATCCCCGGCTCACCGCTTGACCCTCGGTCGCTCGGATGTAATCAGCTAATCCGCGAAGGCGCGACCTTGGTGCAGAACGCTGGCGACATTGCTGAGTTGCTGCGACCCATGGATGAGCGGTCTGTTCGCCGCTCAGGTGCCAAGCTTGCCGCGCCGACCGTAATTGAAGATGGTGGCGATGCCGACCGGCGTTCTGTGCTCGACTTGATGGGGATGACTTATGTGTCGGTCGACGAGCTGGTGCGCCAATCGGGCGCAAGCCAAGCGGTTGCCCAGATGGTTTTGCTCGAACTCGAACTGGCGGGAAAACTCGAACGCGGGGCGGGCGGGAAGGTTCGCTTAAATTACCAATAGAACTTGTATGAATTTTCCCGCTTGACGACACCCCATTTACCCCCCCAGCCTATGCGCATACGCGAGAGTTTTTAGAAAAGTTCATTAAATCATGCAATTAGTCATTGTTGAATCGCCTGCAAAAGCCAAGACAATCGAGAAATATTTGGGCCCAGGTTTCAAGGTGCTGGCGTCTTATGGCCATATCCGCGATTTACCGCCCAAGGACGGCTCCGTCGATCCCGATAACGGCTTTGCGATGCTGTGGGATAATTATGCCGACAAGGCCAAGCAGCTTAAGGCGATTACCGACGAGGCGAAAAAGGCCGACGGGCTAATTCTTGCAACCGACCCTGACCGCGAGGGCGAGGCGATTAGCTGGCATGTGCAGGAGGTACTCGCAAAGAAAAAAGCGTTACCCAAGAGTGTGCAACGGGTCACATTTAACGCTATTACTAAAGCAGCGGTGCTGGACGCGATGGCAAAACCGCGCGAACTCGATATCGACTTGATCGAAGCCTATCTGGCGCGCCGCGCGCTCGATTATCTGGTCGGATTTACGCTATCGCCTGTGCTTTGGCGCAAACTGCCCGGAGCAAAATCGGCGGGGCGAGTTCAATCCGTGGCACTCCGGCTGATCGTCGAACGTGAACGCGAGATCGAGGCATTTAAGGCTCAGGAATATTGGTCGGTAAAGGCCAATATGGAGCATAAGGGCCAGAAATTCGACGCTCGTTTGACCCAGCATCTGAGCAAAAAGCTCGACAAGATGGATTTGAAAACTGAATGTGATGCCGAAACCGCGCGGGTCGCGGTCGAAACCGGCAACTTCAGCGTCGACAGCGTCGAGACCAAACCAGTTACGCGTAACCCGCAACCACCGTTCACCACCTCGACGCTGCAACAGGAAGCCGCGCGTAAGCTCGGCTTCTCGGCCAGCCACACGATGCGTGTCGCCCAAGGCCTCTACGAGGACGGCGCGATTACGTATATGCGAACCGACGGTGTACAGATGGATCACAGCGCGATTTCGGCTGCGCGCAAGACCATCTCCGACCGGTTCGACAGCGGATATCTACCCGAAAAGCCGCGCATCTACCAGACCAAGGCGAAGAATGCGCAGGAAGCGCATGAAGCCATCCGCCCGACCGATTTCGGCAAGGATAAGGCTGGTTCGGGAGATCACGGGCGGCTTTACGACCTGATCTACAAGCGCGCGATGGCGAGCCAGATGGCTTCGGCAAGAATGGAACGCACGACGGTCGATTTGCTCGACGGCACCGGCCAGACTGGCTTGCGAGCAACCGGGCAAGTTATGAAATTCCCTGGGTTCCTTGCGGTTTATGAAGAAGGCCGCGACGATGCCGACGGCGATGACGCCGCGTTATTGCCGGCAATGGTCGCTGGCGATGTGCCGGCCAAGCACGCTGTTGAAAAGACCCAGCATTTCACCCAACCGCCCCCGCGTTTTTCGGAAGCCAGCCTCGTCAAGCGACTTGAGGAACTGGGGATCGGTCGGCCGTCGACATATGCGTCGACGATTCAGGTCTTGAAAGACCGCGCCTATGTTATGGTCGAAAAAAATCGTTTCTTCGCAGAGGAATCTGGGCGACTGCTAACGGCATTTCTCGAACGGTTCTTTGAACGTTACGTGGCTTATGACTATACTGCAGGTCTCGAAGACCAGCTGGACGAGATCAGCGGTGGTCGGGCACAGTGGCAGCAGTTCCTCGAAGCATTCTGGCGCGACTTTAAGCCGATTACTGCGGAAGTTATGGAGCAAAAGCCGTCGGAAATTACCGCCGAGCTCGATGTATTCCTGTCGCCCTATCTGTTCCCCGACCGCGAGGACGGCAGTGATCCAAGGCTTTGCCCGAAATGCGGTGCGGGCAGGCTGGCACTGCGCGGCGGTAAATTCGGCGCGTTTGTGGCGTGTTCGAACTACCCCGAGTGTAAATTCACGCGCAAATTCGCTCAGCCCGGCGGCGCTAGTGACGCAATTGATACCGGACCTGAAGTCTTGGGTGAGCATCCTGAAACCGGTGTTGAAGTTAGTCGTAAATCTGGCCGTTTCGGGCCGTATTTTGAAATGACGACCGATGATGTCGTCAAACGCGCTTCGATCCCCAAAGATGTGCCGTCGGAAGATTTGGGTCTCGATTGGGCGGTCAAGCTCCTGTCGCTACCGCGCACAGTCGGTACCCATCCCGAGAGCGGCGAGGCGGTTACCGCTAGCATTGGCCGCTACGGACCGTATCTAGCCCACGCAGGCAAATACGCGCGGCTGCAATCGACGCTTGAAGTTTTCGAAACCGGTATGAACAGCGCCGTTGTCAAACTTGCCGAGGCATTAGCCAATCCGGGGCGTGGTCGCGGTGCTGCCAGAGCTCCGCTCAAGGAACTGGGCAAACACCCACGCTCCGAGGCCGAAATCAAGCTCATGGAAGGGCGCTTTGGTCCCTATGTCACCGACGGTACCACCAACGCGACGCTGCCAAAGTCAATTGCTCCGGACGAGTTGACGCTGGAGGAAGCAGCGCAGTTGATCGACGCCCGCGCTGCGCTTGGACCGCCAAAGGGTAAGAAAAAGGCGGCTGCGAAGAAGAAACCGGCTGCTAAAAAGAAGGCACCGGCGAAAAAGGCAAAAGCTAAAGCCTAGGTGTCACTCCACCCATTCAAGCCCGATATCGCGGTAGAGGCTTCGGTCCTCGTCCCAACCCGGCTTGACCTTGACGTGGAGATAGAGATGCACCGTCACGCCCATTAACTTGGACAACTCAAGCCGCGCCGCCTCGCCTATGGCTTTGATCCGCGTGCCGCCCTTGCCAAGCACAATCGCGCGCTGGGTTGGCCGTGCGACCAATATTTGTTGGTGGATTTCGACCGAGCCGTCGGCGCGTTCAGTGTATTTCTCGGTCTCGACTGCACTGGCGTATGGCAGTTCCTCGTGCAGTTGCAGATAAAGCTGTTCCCGCGTAATTTCAGTTGCCATCAGCCGGTCGGAAGCGTCGGAAACCTGATCCTCGGGGAAGTGCCATTCACCCTCTGGCATGGCTTCGGCGATTGCTGTTTTGAACTCTGCGAGCCCGTCACCGGTTGCAGCACTGATGTAATAAATCTGTTCGAAATCGCATAATTCTGCGAGCTTTGTTGTTAGTAGCAGCAGCTTCTCTTTCGCCGCGATATCGACCTTGTTCAGCACCAGCCATTTGCGCTCTGGGCGATCTTTCAGCCCTGCCACGACCTTTTCGACCTTTGGCCCGGCTCCGCCCCGGCCATCGACGATGAGCGCGATCAAATCGGCATCGCCCGCCCCGTCCCAAGCCGCCGCGACCATCGCACGGTCGAACCGCCTCTGCGCCGCAAAGATACCAGGCGTATCAACGAGAATGATTTGCGTCTCACCTTGCAAAGCAACCCCCAGCATTCGTGTGCGCGTTGTTTGCGCCTTGGGGCTGACGATCGCCACTTTTTGCCCAACCAGCGCGTTGACCAATGTCGATTTTCCCGCGTTAGGCGCGCCGATAATGGCGACATGACCACATTTGCGGGTCATGTGTGCGCATCCAGAAAGGCAAGCGCTGCAGCGGTCTCCGCTGCCTGTTTGCTATTCGCCTCGGCGCTCACCGGGTCAAACCCTTTTACGATGACAGTCACTTCAAAGCGCATAGCGTGCGGCGGCCCTTCTTTTTTTGTAATAGCATATTCGGGCACCTTGCGTCCGTTTGCCGCGCACCATTCTTGAAGCGCAGATTTCGGATGCTTCGGCGCACCATCTGCTGTGTCAATCAACGGCGACCAGAGGCGCTCGACGAGGCCGCGCGCCGCTTCCATCCCGTGGTCAAGATAAAGCGCCCCAATCAACGCCTCAATAACATCACCTAGCACATTTTCGCTTTGTTGTGCACCGTCATCACGGGCCTGTTTGCCCAACCGGATATGCGGCGCGAGGCCAATTTGGCGTGCAATTTCAGCGCAGGTTGCCCCCGACACCAGCGCGTTCAGCCGGTGCGACAGCCTCCCCTCGGCCTCTTCATCAAACTGGCGGTAGAGCATGTCGGCGATCACCAATCCCAATATCCGGTCGCCAAGAAATTCGAGCCGTTGATAGTCGGGCTGGCCGGTGCTGCCATGGGTCAATGCGCGGCTGTAAAGAGAGGTGTCAATTGGCGCTTGGACGATGAGATCGACAAGCCAAGCATCACGCTCATTAACGCTCAAAATGTCTGTCCGATTCGCTCGGGTCGCATCGCGGTGAACCATGTCCAAGGCAACAACCAGCGTGCCGAGCCGTCGGTTGAGAATACCGATATCAGCGCGCGGCCGACAAGATTTGACTGCGGCACGATGCCGATCGCCTTGCCGTCCGCCGGAAAGCGGCTGTCAGCACTGCGATCACGGTTGTCGCCCATTAGGAATATTTCGTCTTCGCCAACGACGAACGCTTCGGTGTCATCGCCTTGCAGACCATCGTCGATGTCAAGTATCTGATAGCTTCGACCGTTCGGCAAAGTCTCGACATATCGCCGGTAGCGACACTGCGTTCCGCCGCCCTTCGCCGGTTCCTCATAGTCGGGTTGCCAACAGGCAAAGAGCGTTTTTTCGAGCGCGGCGGTATCCCGCATATTCTGCGTTACTGGTATCACGAGGTCAGCAATTCGCTCTTTTTTAACCGCAACTCCGTTAATTTCCAACACGCCGTCGCGCATTTGTATGACGTCGCCGGGTAGACCTATCGCACGCTTGATATAGTCCACGCCGTTGGTCTTTGGCGCTTTGAAGACAACGACGTCGCCTGGCTCGGGCTGGTGCGCAAAAATCCTGCCTGGAATGATCGGCAGCGAAAACGGCATACTGTAGTTTGAAAAACCATAAGGCCATTTCGCGACGAGCAGATAGTCACCGATGAGCAAACGTGGCTGCATCGATTCCGACGGTATGTTGAAGGGCGAAACGATGAAGCTGCGCAAGATGAAAACAAACAGGGCAAGTTTGAGCAAAAACTTGCCGTAATCGCGCCATTCGGATGCAGAACTGGCTGGTGTCGCATCAGCCGTAATCTGGAAATTTAGGCCTTCAGGCCGGTCGGTTATTGGGTTCACAGTCGCTCGCAAAATTAATGACGTCAAAGGCTGACAGATTGGCTGGTCTTCTAGGCCGTGAACTCCTAAATAACAACGCTGAGGTTTGAGGCCATTTTGTTCAGTGGAAGGCAGCAAGCGCTGGGCATCGTGGTTCTGTGTCCAAACTTGCCAACCCAGTAATGGACAAAATGGAACAAATCCTGAAGGAAGCTAAAATGGCTTCGATCTCGAAGCAAAATATCCTTGCCGGTAGAATGACTATCGGCGGCGGGTACTCTACTCCGATGTCTTTGCCATTTTGACGCTTCAGCGTTGTTATTTAGGAGTTCGCGGCCTAGGCGAAACCGCGCTACTGACCAGTGCAGAGATTCACATAAGGAATACCGATGACGGCGACCAATTGGGCAGCGCTCGACGCCCACCAGCCCAGCAAACTTCGCGATTTATTTGATCGGGACTTGGGCCGGGTAGCAGCGCTAACTATCGAGCAGTCGGGCATTCGGTTCGATTTTTCTAAAACACATCTGGATGAGGCGGCTCTGGCGGCGTTTGTCGCACTGTCCGAAGCAATGGGCCTAGCGAAGGCGCGTGAGGCCATGTTCACCGGTGCTATCGTCAATACGACGGAGGGGCGCGCGGCGGAACATACCGCAGAGCGCGGCAATGGCAGCGCCGCAGCGGTTGCGAACGCGCGTGTGCTACAGGGCCGTATGCGCGGGCTTGTCGAGGCCATTGATGCAGGTGCGCTGGGTGATATCAAGCATATCCTGCACATCGGCATTGGTGGGTCTGCTTTGGGACCCAAGCTGCTGGTCGATGCGCTGGGCCGCGATGGCGCGCGTTATGACGTGAAGGTCGTCTCCAACGTCGATGGTGCGGCCTTGACCGAGGCAATCGCCGGGTTTGATCCCGACAAAACCGTTGTCGCGGTTGCTTCAAAGACTTTTACCACCACTGAGACTCTGCTCAACGCCACCAGCGCAATGGAATGGATGCGTGAGGGCGGAGTGGATGACCCCTATGCGCAATTTGTGGCGCTGACCGCCGTGCCGGAAAGGGCCATCGAATGGGGCATCGACGAAAGCCGTGTGTTACCGTTTAACGCGGCTGTCGGTGGGCGCTATTCGCTGTGGTGTTCGATCGGTTTTCCGGTTGCGCTCGGCCTAGGTTGGGCAGTTTATGAGGAACTGCTCGAGGGCGCTGGCGCCATGGACCGCCATTTTCGGCGGACGGAGCTAACGAAAAATGCGCCCGTGTTGGCGGCATGGAGCGATCTCTATTATGCCCAACTGCGCAATTGCCAAACCCGCGCGGTGTTTGCTTATGACGAACGCTTGCGACTTTTGCCGGATTATCTTCAGCAGCTTGAAATGGAATCAAACGGCAAATCAGTGACTTTGAATGGGCAGCCTATCGACCGCGCTACTGCGCCAGTGACTTGGGGTGGCGTCGGCACAGACGCGCAACACGCCGTGTTCCAGCTATTGCATCAGGGCACGCATCTGATCCCCGTAGAATTTATCGCCAGCAAAACGCCGGGGCATGATTTCGATCCGGCGCATCATGAGGCGTTGCTGGTGAATTGCTTTGCGCAAGGTGCAGCCTTGATGGCGGGGAAGAAATCCGAGGATTTGGCGCGTCATTACGCAGGTGACCGGCCTTCAAACACCATATTGCTAGATGACGTTACGCCGTCAACGCTGGGGGCATTGATCGCGTTTTACGAACATCGGACATTCGTTAATGCGGTGTTGCTCGGGATCAATCCGTTCGACCAGTTCGGGGTGGAACTGGGCAAGGAAATCGCCAAGAGCATAGGCGAAAACGGGGCAAACGGGTTTGACCCCTCAACCACCGCACTCCTCGAAGCAGCATTGGGCGAATTATGAGCGATTTTGACTATGATCTTTTCGTCATTGGCGCCGGTTCGGGCGGTGTCCGCGCCTCCCGCATCTCGGCGTCGCACGGTGCGCGCGTTGCCATCGCCGAAGAATATCGCGTCGGCGGCACCTGCGTTATTCGTGGCTGCGTTCCCAAAAAGCTGCTCGTTTACGGATCGCATTTTGCCGAGGATTTGGCAGATGCAAAACGCTTTGGTTGGAACACCGACGGGGCGACGTTCGACTGGTCAATTTTGCGTGACAATGTTGCAGCTGAGGTTGACCGGC
>JANLRW010000030.1:0-3454 GCA_031361925.1 Sphingomonadales bacterium | reverse complement strand
GCATAAAGCGGCCCCGAATGCACGATAACGTCATTCTGGCTGACCAGCGCGAGCAAAACGGTCGCAATTGCCGACATGCCGCTGGAAAAAACCAGTGCGTCATCCGCGCCGTCCCACACCGACAGCCGGTCCTCCAATATCTCCTGATTGGGGCCGTTGAAGCGTCCGTAAACCAAACCCTCTGCGGGGCCTTTGCGCTTGCCGGTGATATGTTCGAAAAATGTCTTGCCCGCCTGTGCGCTTTCAAAAGCAAAGGTGGAGGTCAAAAAGATCGGCGGCTTCAACGCGCCTTCGGACAAGGTCGGATCATAGCCATGTCCCATCATCAACGTCGAAGGCTTGAGCGCACGTCCACCGATGGTCTCGACATGTGGTTTTGGTTTATAGCGGACGGGGGTGGGGGCGTCGGTCATGGGTATCTCCTATTGCCGCCGCCTATAACATAATTTGTATCAAATGAAACTATCTTGCGCAGCTAATCTTCGACAATGAGGCTCGTGTCACGAGTTTCGGGCAGCATCAAATAGGCGATGACGGTCGCGCCGACGCAAACCGCGACATACCAGAAAAAGCCGGTTTCGTTGCCCGCGCTTTTGAACCAAAGCGCCACATATTCGAGCGTTCCTGCAAAAATCGTGTTGCCGACCGCATAGGGAAAAGCAACGCCCAGCGCGCGGATGTGCGGGGGGAATAATTCGGCCTTCACCATCGCGTTATTCGCGGTGTAGCCTCCGTGGAGCGTGATCGGGATCAGGATCAGCGCCCAAGCGACAACCGGGTCCGTTGCCTGACCGACGAGCGTATAGATCGGCACGGCAGCCAAAGCGACGCCAGCGCCCGCGATCAGCAGCAGTGGCTTACGTCCGAACCTGTCCGCGAGCATTCCGGCAATCGGCTGCAAGCAGAACGACCAGACCAAGACTCCTGCAATAATCAACGTCGCGGTCTGTTTTTCAAAGCCCGCGGTGTTGATCAGATATTTCAGCATGTAGGTGGTGAACGCATAAGACGCGAGACCGCCGCCGCCCGACATGACTGCGACAAGGATGCACGAGCGTTTATGGTCGCGCCATAGCATCCGCAGCGACGAATGTTCGGCCTTCTGGTCGATGTTGGTGAACGACTTTGTCTCGGTCATCGTGCGGCGCAACAGGTAGACGCATAGGGCGAGGACGGAGCCAATGACGAACGGTATGCGCCAGCCCCACTCACCCAATTGCGCTTCGCTCAATATCGCTTGCAACAGCAAAGCGACGAGGATGGCGACCAACTGCCCACCGCTCAGCGTCGCATATTGAAAGCTCGACCAGAATCCGCGCCGCGCCGCCGGGGCCATTTCGGACAAATAAGTCGCGCTCGATCCATATTCGCCCCCGACCGATAGCCCTTGCACCATGCGTGCGACCACGAGGATGGCGGGTGCCACCACGCCTGCCTGCGCATAGGTCGGCGCGAAGGCAATCGCTAGCGAACCGCCAGCCATCATCAGCACCGACAGGGTCAGCCCCGCCTTTCGTCCATGCTTGTCGCCATAAATGCCCATCACCCAAGCACCGATGGGCCGCATCAGGAACCCTGCCGCGAAAATCGCAGCGGTGTTGAGCAACTGCGCGGTCAGGTCGCCTTCTGGGAAAAACAGCGGCGCGAAATAAATGCTGAAGGTCGCATAAGCGAACCAGTCATACCATTCGACCAGATTGCCCGCCGATCCGCCGATGATCGACTTTAGCCGTTGCCGGGTAATTCCGAAGTCAGCCGCCATCAATCGTTCCTCAAACCAATCAGCGACATTTGCCCGCCATAGCCGGGTTCATTCCGGTGGCAACTGCGCCGGTAACTGAAAAACCGGTCGGGCTGGCTATAGGTGTCCTCGCCGAGACATTCGACTGACTTGATGCCAGCCGCTGCGAGCCGGGCCGCGACATAGCCTTCGATGTCGAACTGAAAATGTCCCGGCTTGCCATCTGCAAAAAAGCGCTCATTGGCCGGGTCGGCATCGGCAAATCGTTCGAAGAAACCCGCATCGACCTCATAGCTCTTTTGCGCGATACAGGGACCGATGGCGCATACCATCCGGTCGCGGCGTGCGCCCAATGCTTCCATTGCGGCAATCGTGCTTTCATTGACACCGGTAAACGCACCCTTCCAGCCTGAATGCGCTGCGCCGACTACGCGTGCCTGATTGTCCGCAAACAACACGGGCACGCAGTCTGCTGTTTGCACCGCCAGCAGGATGTTTGGCCGGTCGGTGACCAACGCGTCGGCCTTGGGCGGATTATCCTGATCGATGGGACCAGTCACCGCGATCACATCGGGCGAATGGATTTGATAAACGCGTGCGAGCGCTGCGCCGGGCATGATTGCTGCCTCCGCCCGCCGCCGGTTTTCGAGCACATCGTCGCGCTTGTCGTCCGAACCGAGGCTGCAATTTAGTCCAGCGTAAATTCCCGTCGAAACACCGCCGACGCGACCTAGGAAGCCGTGCGAAATCGAGCCAAGGGCGGAACTTCTTATCACTTCGACACTGATCATTTTCGTCTCTTAGCGTCTTAGCGGTCTTAGCGTGAACCAATAAAATTTCACGCTAAGGCCGCTAAGACGCTAAGAGCAGGCCATGAATCACCATATGCTGATTTTCGGAATGGGCTACACCGCGTTACGGCTGGCAGAAGCGTTGCGTGGTCAAGGATGGCAAGTCACTGGTACGCGCCGGATAAGCGGCGGGGACGCCGTGGCATTCGACGACCGCCATGCCGTTTTGTCGGCACTCGATAGCGCCACACACATATTATCGAGCGTTCCACCACTGGCTGAGGGTGGCGATCCCGTATTGCTGGCCTATGGCGACGCCCTGCTTTCCAGCAAGGCGGGGTGGATCGGTTACCTGTCGTCAACCGGCGTCTACGGTGACGCTGGCGGCGCATGGGTCGATGAAAGCGCAGCCGTGGGCGAAGGGCGACGGACCGCGCGCGCGGAAGCCGACCTCGATTGGCAGGCGCTTTGCAACGATGTCCGAGTGTTCCGGTTGCCAGGTATCTACGGGCCGGGCCGCTCGGCACTGGACCGGGTGCGCGAAGGCAAGGCGCACCGGATCGATTTGCCGGATCAGGTTTTCAGCCGCATCCATGTCGATGACATTGTGTCGGCAGTTATCGCATCATTTGCCGGGCCGCCCGGTGCATTCAACATTGGTGACGACGAACCGACGTCACAAAATGCCGTAATTGAACACGCATGCGACATATTGGGTATCGAGTGGCCCCCTTTACAATCGATTGACGAAGCGGGGCTTTCCCCGATGGCGCGAGGCTTTTATGCCGAAAACCGGCGTGTTTCCAACCGAAAAGCCAGGCGCTTTCTGGGCTGGACACCAAGTTATTCCAATTACAAACAAGGGCTTGCCGCCATTTCCGTAGCGGAAAGCGAAAATCGCGATTGACGGATTCGGAACATC
>JANLRW010000012.1:0-3749 GCA_031361925.1 Sphingomonadales bacterium | reverse complement strand
TATGTTCGGCCCACACTTCTGGCGTCGTTGGCGACGTCGCCTCGTTTCCGTCGTTGTGCGCCTCGACCGAAGGCGTCGGATAATCACCGAGGTGCGAGTGGATGTCAATAATCCCGGGAGTCACGTATTTGCCGGTGCCGTCGAAAACCGTTATATCGGAGGGGATTGGCGTGGCTGGTCCGCCAACACTGCTGATCTTGCCGGCTGACATGAACAAGACGCCGTTGTCGATGCGGTTGCCCTCACCATCAAAAATAGTGACGTTGCGGATCGCCGTCGGTGCGCCGGGGTAGGCTTTGTACGTCGACGGATACGGCGCTTCGGCCTTAGCCAAAGGCTTGGACGGCTTGTCCGAGGCCGATGCCGTCTCCGGTTTATCGGCGGTCGAACACGCGGCAATACCAAGCGGAAGCAAACAGACCGCAAGGGCCCTCCAGGGAGATATCATCGGAAATTAGCTCCTGAGCGTCGTAGGATGGAGACCGGCAGCCTGCGGCTCGCCAACTTCGGCGGCACCTTCGAGCTTGTCATCTTCAAGCGTATCAAGATGCATCCATTTCTTGACGATGGGCGACAGCAACAACACCGCGACACCTACACCAATCGAAATATAGCCGAATTGTTCATAGACATCGAATAATCCCTGCTTGGTCATCTCGCCGCCTTCGCCACCCGTCGCTTCGCCGATTTTGCCAGCAAGGAAATTGCCCACTGCGGTCATGTAGAACCACGCCCCCATGATGAGCGATGCGAGGAAACTTGGCGCAAGCCGGTTCATTGCCGACAGACCAACTGGCGACAGGCACAATTCAGCCATTGTTGCCACCATATAATAGAGGAAAACAAAGAGAACTGGCGTCATAACAGCAACGCCGATGGCCTCCCCACCCCAAACCAGAATGAGGTTTGCAAGTCCCATCAGGCCTAATGCAAGCCCGAATTTTACCGGTGCTGATGGATCTTTTCCTTTGCCGCCCAGATATTGCCAGAGCGCTGCGAAAAGCGGCGCGAGTAATATAATATAGATTGGGTTGATCGACTGGAAGATCGAAGCAGGCACGCCCGCGCGGTCCACATACCGGTCGGTAAACAGGTTCATCGATCCGCCCGCCTGTTCGAACAACGCCCAGAATATCGGATTGAGGCTGATCAAAAACAGGATCGCGAACATGCGGTGCTTGGCTTCGCGTGGCAGTTTGAAGCTTTCGTAAAGTACGTATCCGAGCAGACCGAGGCCACTGACGATGAGCAAAGTCTGGATGACCTCACGGTATTGCAAGAGCGCCCATATCACGCCGACCGCCGCAATCCCGATCGCATAAAGCGCAAATTCCTTGCCGCGAGCCAACGCGACCGGGGGTTCGCCATTGCCGTTCAAGGCCGATTTGCCCAACACGAAAACCACCAAGCCAGCAAGCATCCCGATGCCAGCAAGCCCGAACCCGTAAGACCAGCCGATCGTCTCACCAAGATACCCGACCATGATTCCGCCGAGCGCCGCGCCCACGTTTATACCCATGTAAAAAATCGTGTAAGCACCGTCGCGCCGGATATCAGTGCGCTTGTAGAGCTGGCCGACCATCACGGAAATATTGGCTTTGAGAAATCCGGACCCAACGACGATAAACGCCAGCGCGCCCCAAAAAACGTTGATTGTCGCGTCATTTTGCCCGCCAGTGCCTTCGACCGCCATTAGCGAATGCCCGATTGCAAGCAACAGCCCGCCGAACAACACCGCTTTTCGCTGACCGATGTAGCGGTCAGCGAGATAACCTCCCAAAACCGGCGTGATGTAGACGAGCGCGAGGTACGAAGCATAAATGCCTTGGCCGTCTCCGTCTCCGAAGAGCCAGTGCTTGGTGAGATAAAAAACAAGGATCCCACGCATACCATAGAACGAAAAGCGCTCCCACATTTCGGCAAAGAACAGCATGTAGAGGCCTTTGGGATGGCCCGCGAATTCTGGCTCTTTCTGGATAGCGATTTTTGCGCCAATCGTCAGAAAAATGCCGAGCACGATGACTGCAATCGCTGCAATCCAATCCTGCTCTTGCCAGAGCGCCATATCCTTGAAATTCATGCTTCCCCAATCCTTGACATGTTCCGTTGTGGCTATTTTTAGCCATCAGTGCATAACGAACCTAACGCAAAAATTGCGGCTGGAAAGAATTTTATTGCGCCGACCCGCAAAAATCGACGAATGACTGCCAATGTTCAATGACCTCGCTACGGTAGCAACCTATCTTGAAACCCGCCGTTCCGGCAAACCGCGTGATATGGTCGCGCCAGGGCCCGATGCCACGACGCTAAATACAATCATGCAAGTCGCAACGCGGACGCCCGATCATGGCAAATTGTTCCCGTGGCGCTTCGTTGTCATCGAAGACCGTACAGCCCTTGCGAGACTATTTGAGCGGGCTTTCACGACAGCCAATACGGACGCGCGCACGACCCAGATCGAGGCAGCGGTAGCTCCTGCTTATATGGCTCCAGCATTGGTTGCGCTGCTGTTTGCGCCCCAGCCTAGTACTAAAATCCCCTTGTGGGAACAACAGATGAGCGTTGGTGCGGTTGGCATGAATTTGCTGCATTCGGCGCATGCATACGGGTTTGTCGCGAGCTGGATAACCGGATGGGCCAGTTACGACGCGACCGTCCGCGCGGCAATCTGCGAGGGTGAAGACCAGATAGCAGGCTTCTTCTTCATAGGAAGCCCAAGCCAGCCGCTAGAAGAACGCCCGCGCCCTGAACCAGCCAGTATCGTCCGGCGGTGGCCATAAGATCGAGGCAGTAAAACTGTCATCTTGACGCGCCCTACTGTATTATGGCAGTAAGGCCCACGATGAAAAATGATGCGAAGCCGGTGTATCTCAAACTCCGTGATGTGATTGCTGCGGCGATCCTCGACGGCGCATATAAAGAGGGTGATATGTTACCGTCGGTGCGCGCTTTCGCAGCCGATCAGGGGGCCAATCCGCTCACCGTCGCTAAGGCATACCAGCTATTTCAAGACAGCGGCCTTGTCGATGTGAAACGCGGCGTCGGGTTATTTGTGGCGCCCGGCGCGACGAGCAAGCTGAGAAGTTTTGAGCGCGACCATTTTGTGAAAAATGTCTGGCCTGACGTTAAGGCGCAGATGCAGCGCGCGGGTATCGATCCTTCAGAACTACTGGCGCTGAGCTGACATTGCCTTGACCTTTGCGGCGAGTTCACGCGCCGCCTTTGGTCGCTTTCCTGCCTTGCGCAAAACTTCGGCATAGGTTCGCGTAACCATGAAGTTTGCAGGCGCGATCCGGTACGCAATCGACGCCTCGCGCCGTGCAGCATCATGTTTTCCGGCGCCCGAATAAGCGCGCGCCAGATTGGCGAGCAATATGCTGTCATTATAGCCCAATCGTGTGCGCACACGTTCGAGCAAGGTAATCGCGCTCGCCCATTCGCCTGCATCAAGGTTGCGATATCCGGCCAACCGCAATGCTGTCAGGCTCTGCGGGTTGTAAGCCAAAAACGCAGCAAGCGTCTCGCCCGCGGCCTTTTCATCGCCGCTTCGCGACAAGGCACCCACCAGACGCAGCATCACCGGCTCGGTAAAGCTAATGGCGCGGGCCTGATTATAAGCAGTCACCGCGCCCGCGATATTGCCGCGCGCAATCTGAATATCACCGACGAGAACATGCGCGTCGGCCACGCCCGCATTACCTGCCTGTAACCGCGTCGCCTCGGTATAAGCAGCGTTGATATCGCCTTCG
>JANLRW010000007.1:0-5589 GCA_031361925.1 Sphingomonadales bacterium | reverse complement strand
CGGTCCGTTGGAATGGTTGTGGCGCAGTCTGGCGCGTATGAAGATTCAGCCGCTGGCGCGTTAAAGCTATTGCAACCAATTCGCATTAACGGTAGATGTCGCTTATTAGGAGCGAATCAATGGTTGTTTGCATCTGCAATGCTATCCGCGAAAAAGACCTGCGCGCTGCGGTGCGTTGCGGTTCGGAAAAACCGAACGACGTCTACGCGCGGTTGGGGCGTAAACCCAAATGCGGGCAATGCCTTTCGTTCGCGCGAGACATTATCAGCGGTTCCGCTGCAACCGCTTAGCAATAGCTAACAAAAAAACACGCTTTTCTGGGGCTTTCGGGCTTTCCAGCGCTCGACCTTATGGCTATCGTCTTTACTTTAATATGTTCGGAGACGGGCCATGAAAGGCGACCTTAAGGTAATCGAGTTCCTGAACGAGGCGCTCAAGAACGAGCTGACCGCGGTCAATCAATACTGGCTACATTACCGGATGCTCGACAATTGGGGTTTGGCCAAGCTGGCTGATTTCGAACGCCATGAATCCATAGACGAAATGAAACATGCCGACCGGCTGTCCGAGCGCATTCTGTTTCTTGAAGGCCTGCCAAACTTCCAGTTGCTTGGACGCCTGCGCATCGGCGAGACGGTTGAAGAAATATTGAAAGCCGACCTTGCGCTTGAATATGAGGCATTGCCGCTGCTCAAAGACGCGATTGCCCATAGCGAGAGCGTGCGCGACTTTGTTAGCCGCGATCTATTCGCCGACATCCTCGAAAATGAGGAAGAGCATGTCGACATCCTCGAAAAACAGTTTGAGATGATTGCACGCATGGGGATGGAAAATTATATCCAGCTTCAGTCAAAGCCGACGGAAGACTAAAAAAGCCGACAGAAGGCTAATCAGCCGTAGCTCATTCCACCAAGCGCGTTACGTTGGCCGAATGACACTTGTTTGCGGTCAACCAATGGGCTGGCCTCTGACTCAAGCGCTGCCAATGTTGCCTCGAAAATTGGACGCAATTGGACGATTTTTTCGACCAGTTCGGACGGATCTTGGTGAATTTCCACGTAATGGCGGGCAGCGACTTCGATTTCTTCGGACAATATTGCCAGCTGATCGGCACCGAACTGCCAAGACTCGCCCTTCAATGTGTGCGCCGGCATCACGATCTTGGCTGAATCGCGCATCCGCATCGCGTCCTCGATCGCCGCGACCGACTTGGTCCCGTCTTCGCGGAAATAGCCAAGAATCCGCACGAATCCAGCGCCCAACAAGTTGCGGGTTTCGGTAAACGTCTTCCAGTCTATCAAATCATCCGGTTGGTGGTTCAACGCGCGCTACTCCGTGGACAGCAACATATCAGTCCTGCAGCAAAGATTTACACCATCAGAAGTAAACAGAGCGTTGACGCTATGTATTTGCCACAAGGCTCAGTCTTTGTCGGCGAAGGGATTTTTAGACGAACGGAAGTTGATCCGCACCGGCACCGCGCCGAAATCGAGGTCGCGGCGAATGCCATTCAGCAAATAGCGCGCGTAGCTTGCCGGAATTTCATCGGTGCGATTTCCGAATATGACGAACGTTGGCGGACGGTTGCGCGCTTGCGTCATGTAACGAAGCTTGATCCGTTTGCCGCCGGGGGCAGGCGGCGGGTTCGCGGAAATCGCGGCCTCGAACCAGCGGTTTAGAATTCCGGTCGGCACGCGCTTGTTCCATGCATCACGCGCTTCGAAGGTCGCGGTGAGCAACTGATCGAGGCCTTTGCCCGTCGCTGCCGACACCGCAATCATCGGCACACCTTTTAGCTGCGACAGGCCGTCCTCAAGCGCGGCACGGATGCCGTTAAACAGGCTGCTGCCATTTTCTGCGATATCCCACTTGTTGATCGCGATGACCAACGCGCGGCCTTCCTGAATGACATGGTCGGCGATTTTCAAGTCCTGCACCTCCAGCCCCTTGGTAGCGTCGAGCAACAGCACCACCACTTCGGCAAAATCAATCGCATGGCGGGCATCGGCAACCGATAGTTTTTCCAGCTTATCTTGCACCTTGGCACGTTTGCGCATCCCGGCGGTGTCGATCAGGCGGACGCGGCGTTCGCTTTGCAGCGGCGGGACATTGCCTTCTTCGTCAGGTTCGCGTTGTTTGGGGTTTGGGTCGTGCCACACCCATTCAACTGCGATGCTATCACGCGTGATGCCAGCCTCGGGCCCGGTAATCAGCCTTTGCTCGCCGAGCAATTTGTTGATCAGTGTCGACTTGCCCGCATTGGGACGTCCGACGATGGCGAGCTTCAATATCGCGTCATCGGCTTCATGGTCTTCGACTTCGAACGCGCCACCGTCGATATGCGGCAGCAATTCCTGAAAGAGGTCAGCCATGCCCTCACCGTGTTCGCCGCTGATTGCAATTGGCTCGCCAAAGCCGAGTGCATAGCTCTCGAGAATGCCGTTATCGCCCTGCTTGCCCTCGGCCTTGTTGACCGCCAATACTACCGGCGTGTCGCTGCCGCGCAGCCAGCGACCGATCTCTTCGTCGAGCGGGGTCACGCCTGCTCTGCCGTCAATTAAAAACAACGCCACCTGCGCCCCGGCAATCGCCGCCTCGGTCTGCATCCGCATCCGGCCGGGCAGGGTGTCGGGGTCCTCGTCTTCATAACCAGCGGTATCGACGACGGTGAATTCGAGGTCGAACAAGCGGCCTTCGCCCTCCCGCCGATCGCGGGTGACGCCAGGCGTATCGTCGACAAGCGCTAGCTTCTTGCCAACCAGCCGATTGAAAAGCGTCGATTTGCCGACATTTGGTCGACCGATAATGGCTACCGTCGGCAACATTGCCAACTGTCCTTCCTTAAACGTAACTCAGCGAAAGGCCGAAATCCGGCCTTTGTCGTCAAGGACATAGAGCATGTTGTTGGCGACAACGGGCGCGAGGGAAACATCGGACTCCAAATCGACCAGCGGCGTTGCGGTTCCATCGGCGGGTGCGACCGACCACATTTCACCGTGCGAATTGACGGTGATCAAACGGCCACCTGCCAGCACCGGTCCCTGCCAGCTGATCGGTCCCTTTTTCTTTTCTTCGTTTTGATAGCGCTGCAGCTTGGCGATCCAGCGGATCTTGCCACTCGAGCGCGCCACACATAGCAATTTCGCTTCGTCGGTGAGAACGAACACCCATTCGCCTGCGGTAATTGGCGTTGCTATCCCGGCAATATTGATTTCCCAGATACGCTGCCCGGTGACCAGTTCATAGGATGCCATTCGCCCGCCCTTGCCGAGTGCAAATACCCGGCCACGGTCAATAACAGGGTCGGCGTCGATATCGGTCAACGTTGAAACGCTGGTTGACATTGCGGTGCGCGACAGCGTGTCGGTCCACAGACTGCGGCCATTTTCGTAGCGGTAGGCGGCAAGCTCACCGCTTGAATAACCTGCGATCACCGTCCCTTGCGCAGCCGCAGGTGCACCAACCCCGAAAATGCCTGATGCTGCAATCGGGCCAGCCTCGTTCCACTGCGGTTCACCGTCGCTTTGGCGTAGCGCATAGATCTGGTTATCCTGGGTCATCACATAGGCGTTGCCGTTCGATAAGGTCGGCGAGCCACGCAAAGGCCCGGCAGGGCGTTTTTTCCATACCAGCACGCCAGTATCGGCCTGCAATCCGGCAACATCGCCAACGCCGTTGGTCGCAAAGACCATCGCTCCGCCCGCGCTAACCCCGCCGCCGAACAAGGAAGGTCGGCCGTCGCCTTCGACGTCGATCATCGTCGACCACAGTTTCGCGCCACTGTTGGCATCGAACGCCGAAACCCGAGCGTCGGTGTCGATGATATAAAGCCGTCCGTCGCTCACCACCGGCGATGCGGCCAGTCTGGCCCGCGGTGTCGCACCAGTGATATTTGCAGTCCATACACGGCTAAGGCTTTGTCCAAGCGTGACATGGCCCGGCGATTTCGCGGCATTGCCACCGGGTTGTGCCCATGCCGCATTGGTCGCAGGCTCAGGCAGGATAACCGAAACACCGGCGAGCGCCGCGTCAGCTTCGGTATCGCGCTCGGTGCCCAAGATATCGACACGGTTGCCGACCGTCGGGGTGTTGTTTTTCTTGCCCGCGTCGCCGCGCACGCTGTCCAGCACCGCGCAGCCGCCAAGCGCTGTCGACGCGGCCAGTGCCAGCAAAATTTTAGAAGCTGTATTCACCTATTCACTCTCCCGTGGTGGCGTTGGTCGCCGCCTTTGTTGCTGCATTGCGCTTTTCGTCAACCTGAACAGCATCGACGCCCAGCGCCCCAGCCATTTGCTGCGCCCGGCTACGCAACGATTGTGGCACGCCTTCCTGCTTGGCAATCTGGGCAAAAATAGGACCAGCGAGATTGTCCTTACCCATTTTCATATAGGCAAGTGCGGTCAGTTCACCAGCGCTGCCAAACCAAGCATTGCCGGGCTTTGCGAGCGGCTTTAGCCGGTCAATAACGGTCTGTGCGCCGATAGCATCGAATTCGGCGCTGGTCTGACGGATCAGCGCCAGATCGCGAAATGTTTGCGGCAGACTGTCGTCCTTGGCTACTTTCGCGTAAATCGCGGTCGCTTTTTTGATCTCGCCGTCTTCGCCGAGTAAATTGGCTTCAACCAATTGCGCCATCGCACGGTAGCCAGGCTGTTCGGCTTTGGTCAAAGTCGCCAATTTTGCGCGACCGGCCTTTTCATCGCCCGCGCGCAGTTTGTCCATTGCGTCTACGAAGGCCTCGCTCTGCGCGTCGGCGGCGGCTTGCACGCGGTTCTGATAGATGATCCACCCACCGAATGCCAACAGCCCGGCGACGAGCGCCAGCAACAGCCAGCGGCCAAAACGTTTCCAGAAACTGGTGAGATCGCTGGCGCGGACCGCGTCGTCCACTTCGCGCAGGAACGCCTCGTCGCTTCCGCTCCTGTCTTTCTCAGGGCGCTTGTCTGTCGGTGTCAAAGCCAAATCGGCCTCCGAAATATTGTGATAACCATAAGTTGGCGCTGTCCTTAGCGGGACTCTGCCCGATAGGCCAGCCTGCTTTATACCGGCTGATACAGCTGCTCGGGTCCAGGGAAACTTCGGTCGCGCACATCATTGGCATACTCGCGCACCGCTTCTTCGACGCTCACGCCCATATTGCCAAATTTCTTAACAAATTTTGGGACGCGGTCGAAAAGCCCGAGCATGTCTTCTGTTACCAACACTTGCCCGTCGCATTGCGCCGAAGCGCCGATGCCAATCGTGGGGCAGGCAATCTTGTTGGTGATTTCAATCGCGATGGGTTCGAGCACCCCCTCGATCACCATCGAAAAAGCCCCGGCGTCCGACATGGCGACCGCATCCTCAACGATAGATTTGGCTTCCTCAGGGCTTTTGCCGCGCACGCCGTAGCCGCCGAGGATGTTCACCGCTTGCGGGGTCAGCCCGACATGCGCCATGACTGGAATCCCGCGCGAGGTCAGGAATTCGACCGTCGGAGCCAGCACGCGGCCTCCTTCGATCTTGACCGCCGCCGCCCCGGTTTCCTTCAGCAATCGCGCAGCGTTGGTGAACGCCAGTTCGGGCGTTGCCTCATAGCTTCCGAATGGC
>JANLRW010000418.1:0-4582 GCA_031361925.1 Sphingomonadales bacterium | reverse complement strand
ACCTGGGCCACCGTCGGCAGCTGCGCGCAGATCGGCAAAAATGTCCATCTGTCGGGCGGCGTCGGCATCGGCGGGGTGCTTGAGCCGTTGCAGGCCGGACCCGTCATCATCGAAGATAACTGCTTCATCGGTGCGCGCAGCGAAGTCGTCGAAGGCGTGATTGTCGAGGAAGGCGCGGTGCTGTCGATGGGTGTGTTCATCAGCTCGACCAGCAAAATTATCGACCGCGCGACGGGCGAGATTTTCGTGGGCCGTGTGCCCGCTTATTCGGTCGTCGTCCCCGGTGCGCTTCCGGGCAAGCCGCTGCCCGACGGCAGCCCCGGCCCCAGCCTGTCCTCGCCGTCATCGTCAAGCGAGTCGATGCCCAGACGCGCGCCAAGACGGCGATCAACGAATTGCTGCGGGATTAGCGCGCTATTTTTTGGTCAATACCCAGCTGCTGAATTCAAAATTTGTAAATGAGACAAAGAGGGGGAGAGAGGGTGTGCAGCACCGAACCAACATCTCTCCTCCTCTTTATCTTATTTACAAGTATCAGCCCTTCGGGACGCTCTCGCTTTCAAGGTTAAACCCAACATCGTCCGCTGACTTTTGACACTTTTGACGCGAAATCGGCTTTTTGCGGCTAGCCCGAACGCTGGTCCTCCAACTGCGGCGTTGAAGCGGGCGCGTTCAGCGCAGCACGGTACAGCAGGTTGCTGCTATCCTTAAGCGACGTCCGGTTCATCAGGCCACTCCAGTCGGCACGGCATTCCATGAATTCGCTGGTCGCGCGGCGGACGCCATCTGCTTCGGCCTCCATCGCGTCGAGAAACGCCCCGAACTCCTGCGCGACCGCCTGCACGGGCGCAGAGCCAAGCGCGGCCTTCGCGCCAAGCCGCTCGATCGTCGCCAGCAGCATTTTGGGGTCGCGCCGCCGTTTCTCCTGAAACAGCTTGCCGTCGCGATAGGTGCGTTCGACCGAGCCTTCGAACGCCAGTTCATAGGCATCGTCAATCAACCTCTGACGCGCCAGCAACAAAGCGGCATCCCACGCCAGCGCAAAGGCGCGCGCGCCAACGGTGTGGCGAAAAGCATAAGCCCCCTGCCGAGTCATCCCGACCAAAGAGGCGGCTTTTTCAACATAGCCACATTCCGCCAGTGCCTCGCAAAAAGCACGCTGGCGTTCGATGCTCCAGCCACCCGCTTGGCGCGAGGCGATGAAGGTGGCGGGAAGGGCGGGTTCGGTGGAGGAGGTTATATCGGTCATTCGCTAAATAGAACATAGTAGGAACATATTGTCAAGAGGAAATTTCCTATTACTGTGGCGCTGCGGGAGACGCTTTCGATACCAGCCCACAACGAACTGCTTGCAATACACGTATCGCATTGCTAGATAGCCGCTATGCCAATGTCACTTCGCCTCCCTGCCGATGTCGAAGATCGCTTGACCGCCTTGTCGGCGCTGACCGGGCGTTCGAAAACATTTTACGCGACCGAAGCCATCGTCGAACATATCGACGATTTGGAAGACGCCCATTTATCGTCAGAAATTCTTGCCCGCGTGCGCGCCGGTTCGGAAGCGCGCATTTCGTTGAACGATCTTCTGGCCGAATATGGCCTGGCAAGTTGAACTCGCGGATAGCGCCGCAAAGCAACTCCGCAAGCTCGACCCACAGATAGCCAGACGCATTCTGACGTTCCTGCGAGATCGCGTTGCCCCGCTCGATGATCCGCGCAGCATTGGCGAGGCACTCAAGGGCAAGGAGCTTGGCGATTTCTGGAAATATCAGGTGGGTGACTGGAGAATCATCGCCGATCTCGATGATGGTATCATGCTGATCACCGTTATCCGGATCGGCAACCGCCGGGAAATCTATCGGCGATGAGGGTGATGTTATGGTAGTTTCCGACGAGGTTTGCGACGTTCACCGACATAACTGTAGCACCTGAAAGCGGACATTACGATGGAACCGCAGGGGTCCAGTAGTGGCAATATGAATTCTCTCGACCCGTCGCCAAAGCGAAGGCATGATGTGACCATGTCGAAGAAAGATGGCCATGACGGTTATATTGTCGCCGCACCGGAGCAGTTTCGCGCCTCCTTAGCGAAACTGCGTCAAACACTGTCAAAGGCGCTGCCAGATGCCGACGAAGTCATCAAGTACGATATGCCTGGTTTCGAGATCGACGGAAAAATCATTGCAGGCTATGCTGCTTTCAGCAAGCAGTGCGGCCTGTACATCGACCCCCGTGCCATTGAGGCTCACGCCAACGAAGTCAGTGCTTTGAAAATCAAGGCAACGAAAACGGGCATAACCTTTGCGCCGAACAAGCCTATCCCAGATGAGCTGGTCGAAAAGCTTGCAGTTGCATCTCGAAATGCACAGGGGCTCTAGCCGCGGGCTTCGACAACTTTTCGGTCGTTCCGCTTCTGTCTATTCTCTGCAATAATCTGCCTCAATCAAATGAGGAAAGGTTAGTCAAATTTCCAGAAATGGACCAGAAGAAGCGAGCCACGCAACTGACTTGCCCGAGAGTATCTCCGCCATGGTGCAAGGATACAGTTTCGCGCGGGACACAACTGGTCGGGCAGGCGCTGTCGTATACCGGCTGCATAGCAAAGCAAACGCGCCTGATTTATTCCTGAAATATGGCGAAGGCAGTGTTGCCGACGATATCAACATCGAGCAGGCAAGGCTTGATTGGTTGGCTGGCCATATATCAGTGCCGACCATTCTACAGTTTTGCCGCGCATCTAATCAAGCGTGGCTGCTGATGAACGCTCTTCATGGTCAATCGGCATTTCAGGCACTCAAGGAAAACCCCCAATCTGGAAACGCGATCGTCGATATGCTGGCGGAATTTTTGACGCAATTTCACGCAATTCCGGTTGATGAATGCCCTTTTGACAGTGGTCACGCGCTTCGGCTGGCACAAGCAAGACAGCGCATTGAAGCCGGACTGGTTGATGTTGATGATTTTGACGACGAGCGGCAAGGATGGACCAGCGAACAAGTTTGGGGGGCAATCCAAGAACAATTGCCCTTCGAGCCAAACCCTGTCGTCACGCATGGAGACTTCTCGCTCGACAATGTGCTTATTTCCGACGGAAAGGTCGTAGGCTGCATTGATGTCGGCCGTGCAGGTGTCGCTGATCGTTATCAAGATCTTGCGATCTTATGGAATGCCGTAGGCGAATTTGGTTCGCATCTCCGCGACAGGTTAATCAGCGCGTATGGCATAGTCCGCGTAGATCAGCGGAAACTGCGATTTCATCTGATGCTCGACGAACTGTTTTGATAACCCGCGGCAGTTATTGCGATATCTTCTGCGGTAGCGGACAGTCCGGGCCGCCCAATAAACCCGCCTCCCGTTCACTTCACCGCACGCCCGCCAAAAACCCCACTTGAAAACCGGAACGAATCGCGTCATAACGATTGTGCGGACCGGGCCCCTCTGGCGCTCGTTCGATTGGCCTTATGGTGATCGAATAGCGTGATGTCGGCCGCATCGGATGTTTCCGGTGCAGGTCAGGCGGTCTTCAAACCCCCGAAATACGCCCACCGGCAACCGGAGCATCCGATTGAACTTCACCTTGTTCAAGAGGATTGGACCCATGACTTTTACGTCGTTTCGTTTGATGCAATATCACCAGAAACTCGATTCCGAACTGCGCGCCGAACGCGCGCGGCGCTGGCCCGATGTATTTCGTATCCAGAAATTGAAGCGGCTGAAGCTGGCGGTCAAGGACCGGCTGGCGAAGAGCGCTTACCGGACATTTGGCAAACGCCTGCGGCTTCAGGAAATCTAATAAGGGTCACCTTTTCCGGGCGCCGCATGGGCATACCGTGCGGCGCCTTTTGAGGTAGGCTAACAGGGATTAAACATGGATTTTTTGATGATCGACTGGCTGGGAACGCCGGTCTGGTTCTGGCTCAGCTTTATCGGCATCGTCGCCGCGCTGACCGCGTTCGACCTTGGCGTGCTGCACAAGGAAGACACCGAGATGGGCATCGGCGAAAGCTTGAAATTATCGGCTTTCTATATCAGCATCGCGCTGGCTTTTGGCGTCTGGGTCTATTTCCAGAAAAGCGCCGCGTTCGGGCCGGAAATCGGTGCCGACCTGACGATGAAATATTACACAGGCTTCTTCATCGAAAAGGCGCTGTCGATTGATAATATCTTTGTCATCGGGCTGATTTTCACGACCTTCGCGATTCCGCCGAAATATCAATATCGCGCGTTGTTATGGGGTATTATCGGCGTCATCGTGCTGCGTGGTATCATGATTGCGTTGGGCGCTGCACTGGTCGAGCAATTCTACTGGCTGCTCTATTTCTTCGCGGTTTTCCTGATCGCAACAGGCATTAAGATGCTGTTTGCCAGTGACAAGCCAATGGACGTGGCGAACAATCCGGCAGTCAAATTCATCTCAAAAATGATGCGCGTGACCCCCGATTTGCACGGGCAGAACTTTTTCGTGCGCGTGCCCGATAGCAAAACCGGCAAGCTGGTTTTAGCGGCCACGCCGTTGTTCCTCGCGCTGGTGGTGATCAACATCGTCGATCTGGTGTTCGCGGTGGATTCGGTGCCTGCCATC
>JANLRW010000415.1:0-2845 GCA_031361925.1 Sphingomonadales bacterium | reverse complement strand
AGCGCCCGAGCCCAAGCTCCAATATTTGAAGCCCTCTTCGTACATGAAATAGAGCACCGTCACGGTCGATTGCGACGGCCCGCCTTGAGTCATCACATAAGGTTCGGCGAACAACTGGAACATGCCCGAAACGGTCAGGATCGCGACGAGCAGCATCGTAGGCGCAATCGCGGGCAGGGTGACATGGCGGAACCGCGCCCACGCACCCGCGCCGTCAATCAATGCGGCTTCGGTCAACTCCTTTGGCACGGTTTGCAGTGCTGCCAAAAAAATGATCATATTATAGCCAAAGCTTTTCCACGCGACGAAAATCAGGATCGCCGGCAGCGATGCTTTGGGACTGCCCAGCCAATCGATAGGGCCAACGCCAACGCTGCCCAGCGCATAATTGATCAGGCCGTAACGCGTGTGCAGCAGATAACGCCAGACGACGGCGGTCGCGACCAGCGTCGTCACATAAGGCGCAAACAACGCGACGCGCCACAATGGCCGCCACTTCAGCATCCGGGCATTGACGAGAAGCGCGGCGCCAAGCGAGGTTGCAACGAGCAACGGCACGCCGAGCACAACGAACCACATCGTGTTGCCCATCGCCTGCCAGAACAGCGGATTGCCAAGCAAATTCTTATAATTATCAAAGCCGATGACCCGCAGATTGGCAAGGTCGGACAGCGCGTAAATATCGAAATCGGTAAAGCTAAGCACCAGCGACGCCAGCGCGGGCACCAAGAAGAATATCGTGATCGCGGTTAGGGCCGGGGCGGACAAAAGCCAGCCCGCTCGCGCTTCGGAAGGTCGGCCGGCGACGGTCATAGACTGCGACCCTGCTTGACCATCCAGCGCCGCTTTTCAAGCAAGCGGTTGGCGCGAATATCCATTTCGGCGGCGGCTTGCTTGACGGTGAATTGCCCGCGCAGCATCCGTTCGGCAACGATTTGCATTTCGCTGACGATGCGTTCCCATTCGGGCACCTTCGGCAAGGCGCGGGCGCGCTCAAGCTGGCTGGCAAAGGCGGCGATATAAGGAACCGGACCTTCGGTTTGAGACACCCATGCGCTTTTGCGTGCGGGCAGGTCTCCGGTCAGTTTTTGCAATGCCGTCTGACCTTTTGCCCCGAGTAATGCGCCGACCACGCCCCATGCGGTATCGGCTTTGGCGGCACCACGAAACACAACGAGGCTCGATCCGCCGGGTGCCGCCGATCCGGGACCCTCGGGTCCGGGGTTTGGCGCGGTGCCCCATTTGTCCTGAAATTCCTTGGGCAAACGCGTCTGCATATCGCCGATCGTCCAGGGCCCGGACGGGTATACGCTGAAATAGCCACGGGCAAACTCGTTCCACACATTTGATATCTGCGTGGCCGAGGCGAGAGGGGCTAATCCCTCGTCGAATAATGACTTGTAGAATGCCAGCGCCTCGACAAAGGCCGGGTCGCTAAAAGCGCCCTGCGTTCCCGCTGCATTGATCATCGATGCATTTGCCGACAGCGCCAGCGTGGTCAGATGTTCATATTCGTTGACCGGCATCAGCACAGCATAATTGCCATCACCGGCAACGCGCTTCACCTTGTGCAGCGCCGCCTTCCAGTCATCCCAGCGCGGCGGCGGTGCTTCGTAACCAGCTTTGGCAAAGAGATCGCGTCGGTAGAATTGCACCCGCGTATCGACATACCAAGGCACTGCCCAAATCTTGCTGCCAATGCGGCACGTGTCGATCACCGCATCGAACTGATCGGTTAGTAGAGCAGCGTGCGCCTGCGGCACCGGTTCAATCGCACCTATGGCAGCAAGCTCGGCGATCCAGCTGTTACCAACCTGCGACAACGTCGGTAACGCACCGCCGGCAAATCCGGTAAGGAGCTTTTCATGCGCCGCCGTCCACGGCAAGGGCTGCACCGAAACCACAGGCAAAACGGTGTCTGCGCCCAGCAAGCGCAATAGTTCTGGCATCGCCGCCGCCTCGTTGCCCATCGCCCACATTTCCACATCGGCACTGCTTCGCGCACACCCTGTCGCAGCGAGCGCAGCCGCGCTTGCGATAAAAAACCGCCGGTTAACCAGCATATTCATCCGCCGAGCCACCCGCCGGTAAAGCCTGCCCTGGTCAACCCGCTGCGAACGACCGGCGAACGACGCATATGTCGCCAGACAAAGTCATCCTGCGTATTGGCAATCATCGTGATAATCGGTCCTTGATCGATACCAAGATAATCGCCGTCCACCCAGCATAGCCCGGGGACGATTTTGCCGTGCAGTAGCTTGATGTCGGTCGCGTCGGTCAGCGATGGATTGAAGGAATCGAAGAAGCCGTAACGCCCATAAATCGCCGTCCCGTAACGGGCGTGCATATTGGCAAGCGCTGCTTCGGCGATTTTTGGCTCGAACGCTATGGAACCACCCGCAGCGGTCGGTGCCAGTGTTCCGTCATCACGGTCACCTGGCCCTCTTGCTGAATAGCTAAAAAATTCCCGCTTTTTTCCCAAAACATCGCGGAAAAAATCACCAGGACCATCGCAAGCGGTGAGGCCCCAGATGTCGCCATCATACCCTTTCCAACCACCTGGATTGGCGATGGCATAGTTGCGCTGCGCCCGTGTCGCTCGGCGGCTATTCTCGAAATAATCGATCCCGCGCCGCCGCATATAGTCATCCTTGATACCGCGGAAATCAATCCAGATATGGCTATACTGATGGCCGAACAGCGGTGGGAAATGGAGATGCTCCTCGCCCCAATGCGTGCCCCACGACAGATCGAAATTCTGGGAATATCGCTTCCACACGGCCGGATCGATACCATGTGTAGGACTGGCGAACGCCAATATGTAGAGCAGCATCGCCTCATTATA
>JANLRW010000396.1:0-2081 GCA_031361925.1 Sphingomonadales bacterium | reverse complement strand
CAGAACGGCAAGCCGCTGAAAATCCTCAATGTGCAATCGACCGGCCCGAACAGCGCGACCGTCAAAATCGAGTATGAAAAAGCCATCGCGACCGCGGACATTTCGGTCGAATCAGCTTCGCCGAACAAAGTCGTGGGGCTGCAGATAAAAGGCTTTGAACTCAAAGGCGACAGCCCTGCCAAAATTGATACAGACTTTTCAAAGCTGCCGGGCAAGGCAGGCTATCTGGTCGAGAAAATTGGCGGCGATGGGAAGCGACAGCAGGTCGCGGGACGCGGTGTCACGCAACAATTCGCGATTGCCTCGACCTTCAAGCTATACGTGTTGGCCGAACTCGCTTCACAGGTGCAGGCGGGGCGGCGCAGTTGGTCCGACGTCGTGCCGATCCTCGATAGCTCTTACTCCTCGCCTGCCACGCAGAACTGGCCGCGCAATACGCCGGTCACCTTGCAGACGCTGGCGACGTGGATGATATCGGTCAGCGACAATACCGCAACAGACGCGCTCATCCGTGTGCTGGGCCGGAGCGCGGTCGAGGAAAAGCTAGCCACGATCGGGCATAGCGACCCGGATAAAGCCTTGCCGTTGCTGACGACGGTCGAAGCATTCGCGTTGAAATCAAACCCGGGGCTGCGCGCGCGCTTCCAAAAGGCAACCGAATTGCAACAACGTGAATTGCTCGACAAAGAAGCAACGGCGCTGAAATATGAGCGGATCAATCTGGCTGAACTTGGCTCCGGGCCAGTCGCGATCGACAGCATCGAATGGTTCGCTTCGCCCGCCGATATCGCCAATCTGATGAGCAACATCCGCCGCACCGGGAACCAGACGGCGCTCGACATCATGGCGGTGAACAAAGGCGTCGCGCCCGCGTCAGCGAGCAAATGGCAGTATTTAGGCTACAAAGGCGGTTCAGAACCCGGCGTCATTTCGATGAGCGTCCTCGCGCAATCAAAGGCCGGCGACTGGTATGCGATTTCGGGAAGCTGGAACAATCCGGCGGCCGAGGTCGACAACGAAGCATTTGTCGCGCTGATGACGCGATTGGTGGATAATGCCGCTAATTAACCAGTCAAAGCCTCAACCAGCGCCTTGACCTTTTTTTGCCGCCACTGCGGCAAGGGCGCGACCAGCCAGTAAGCGAGGTTGCTCCCCTTCGCATTGTCGAGCGCGCGAACGCGGCCCGCTGCTAAATCCGCTTCGGCCAGCAAATGCGGAACGTTGGCGCGGCCGAGGCCAATGGCTGCGGCGTCGATGGCGAGGCCGGCATCGGCCAGACGCAGCGCTGGCAGTCCGTCTGCAACCGGGCAGCGCGGCCAGCTAATCGGTGTATCGGTTCCGCCTTCTGGCGCGGCAACGGTGACAAATGCGCCCTCGGCCAAACGCACACCTTCATGCTCCCCAGGGCCATCGGTCAGCCGTATGGCGAGATCGAGATTGGCTTCGGTAAAGTCGATATCGTCATCCGCCGCGACAAGCGTAAACCGCGTATCAGGATTCGACTGCCCAAATTTCGCCAGCCGCGCCGCCAGCCATTTCGCGGTAAAATCGCGCGGGGCGGCGATGGTCAGCGAATTGGAGGATTGCCCAGCCTGCATCGCGCGCACAGCGTCTTCAAACATCAGGAAGCCTTGGCGTAGCGCGTCGAGGCCTGCCGCACCTTCGCCCGTTAGCTCCAGGCCTTTGGGTGTGCGCCGGAATAAAACAACGCCCAGCATATCCTCAAGCGCCCGTATTTGCTGACCGACAGCCGCAGGCGTTACCGCCAATTCATCCGCCGCCTTAGTAAAACTCAAATGCCGCGCCGCAGCATCGAGCACGCGCAGCCCATTAAGAGGCAGATGTGTGCGTTTCATCGCGCCGTGGCTGGTGCAACCAGCTTGAAGCGCGGAATGTCGGCAAGAAATGTTGTGCCGTCTTCGCGCAGAAACCGGTAATGTCCCTCCATCATCCCGCTCGGCGTGGTCAGCGGGCAGCCGGAGACATAATCATGGCTATCGCCGTGGTAAAGCAGAGGCTGCTCCCCAACCACACCGTCGCCATCGACATGATTGACCATCCCGCGTCCGTCGGTAATCCGC
>JANLRW010000362.1:0-2792 GCA_031361925.1 Sphingomonadales bacterium | reverse complement strand
CAACATAACCGACCGGATCGCATTCTGGAAAGGCGTCGAGGTTGGCTAATGCGGCGCCAAAGCGGCTGTCATCAGTCTGACATAGCCTTACGCAATGTTCGCATGATGAAAATATTGCCCTTGTTGTTGATCGCGGCCCTGCTCACCGCCTGCTCCGCTTCGGAAAGCCAAGCCATGGAAAAACCCCTCGACGGCAAAGCCATTGTGATCGCGCATCGCGGGGCGTCGGGTGAGCGGCCTGAACACACCATCGCCGCCTACACACTCGCCATCGAGCAGGGTGCGGACTTTATCGAACCCGATCTGGTGCTCACCAAGGACGGCGTGCTTATCGCCCGGCACGAGAACGAGATTTCCGAGACCACCGATGTCGCGGCCAAGCCCGAATTCGCCGACCGCAAGGCGACAAAGACCATCGACGGCCAGAAAATGACCGGCTGGTTCACCGAAGATTTCACGCTGGCCGAGCTGAAGACACTGCGCGCCAAAGAACGCCTGCCGCAAGTGCGCAAAGCCAACATGGCCTATGACGGGCAGTTCGAAATTCCGACATTCGAGGAGATATTGGAGCTGGCGAAGGCGCGCGGTGTTGGCGTCTATCCCGAAACGAAACACCCGTCTTATTTTGCCGCTATCGGCCTACCGCACGAAGCGCCGCTATTGGCGCTGCTTACCAAATATGGCCACACCGAAAAGACTGCGCCGGTATTTATCCAGTCATTCGAAGTCGGCAATCTGCAGGCACTTAGCGCCAAAACGAAGTTGCGGCTAATTCAGCTCATGGACGAAAAAGGCAGTCCTGCCGACCGTCCAGACCTGACATATCCCGCGATGGCAACGCCCGCAGGCCTCAAAGCTGTTTCGGCTTATGCCAACGGTATTGGCCCCAATAAGGCGCTGGTCATTCCGCGCAACCTGCTAGGGAGTTTGGGTGAGCCGACCACGCTGATCGCTGATGCACATAAAATTGGTCTGGCTGTCCATCCTTGGACGTTCCGCCGTGAAAATTACTTCCTGCCACTGGGGCAAAAATCTGGCGTCGATCCGCGCGGTATTGGCGATCTGGAAAGCGAAATCGCGGCATTTCTGGCGGCTGGTGTTGACGGCGTTTTCAGCGACAATCCAGCACAAGCAGTGGCAGCCATAAAGCGCTAATTCGCATAACGTTTGAGCGTGATCCAAAGCGTCAAAACCGCGACCACCATCAACGCAACTGCAAGCATATAAGGCGCGCCGGGGAAATACAGCCCTACCCTATCGGCAAACGTGCCGAACACGGCGGTCATCGCTGGCGGGCCGACAATCGACGTCAGGCTAACGACGCTGGCAATTGCCCCTTGCAGTTCGCCTTGTGCGTCTTCTGCGATCCGCGTGGTCATCAAGCTTTGCATCGCCGGGAATGTCAGCCCGGTTATCGCACCGATAACTATGCCTAAGACCATCATCGCAGTTGAACTGGCAAAGCCAATAATCAGATAGCTTGGAATTGCGAAAATCAGGCTCAAGACTGCTGTCCGGACTGCACCAAACCGGGCGATGACCTTGCCAACGAGCAGCCCTTGAATAACCGCCAGCAACAACCCAAACAGCGCCACCGTTGCGCCAATGGTCAGCGGGCCCCAATCGAACTTCAATGTTCCGTAATAGCTCCATACCGCAAAATTGGATTGTGCCGCGAACTGCATGAAGAAGACGGTGATGAGGCACCCGAGCACCAGCGGCGTTTTTGCCATTTGGAGCATCGTGCCGAACGGATTGGCGCGGGCGATATCGAACGCGCGGCGTTTTTCTGGTGCCAAAGTCTCACGCAACGCAAAATAGCCATAGGCGGCCCCGCCGATACAAAGCACCGCAGCGACCAGAAACGGAACGCGGTCGCCGAGCAGACCGAAACCGCCGCCCAAGACAGGCCCCAGGACAAAGCCTGATGCCCCCGCGCCGCCAAGCATTCCGTAAACCGCACCGCGCTGGTCGGGCTCGACGGTGTCGGCAACGCAGCTGTTGGCCGCTGCCCAAGTTGCGCCCATCACGCCCGAAATCATCCGCCCGACGAACAGCCAGACCAGCGTCGGAGCCCACGCCATCAGCAGATAGTCGACGCCGAGCGCGGCTAGGGTGAACAGCAAGATCGGCCTGCGCCCGAAACGGTCAGACAGGCCCCCGATGATGGGCGAAAAGACAAACTGCATCACCGCATAAGCAAACAGCAGCAGCCCGCCGATCTCGGCGGCTCGGTCAACGCCCTCGCCGGTCAGCCCCATCACCAGACGCGGCATCACGGGCACGATCAACCCGATGCCCGCCATGTCGATAAAGACGATGAACGCGATCAGGCCAAGTGCCGGATTTTTCTTGATATCGCCCATTTCGCCCCCTCACTGTCGGGGTAACCGCGCATGGCCGGGGGGTCAAGGTGGAGGCCTGAACGGCGTAGCTGGGGAGCAGGCGTTCAGGCCTCCGGTGCTGCGCGGCACTTACGGAATGTCGTCATTCCACCGGAAAACCTCTTCCAATGGCTTACCGAAAACGTGAGCGATACGAAACGCGACTTCGAGCGACGGCGAATATTTGCCTTGTTCGATAGCGGCGATTGTCTGGCGGGTGACACCGACCTTGTCACCCAGATCGCCCTGAGTCATTTCGCCAGCAAGGAAGCGCAGAATCCTGATGTCGTTTGCGAAAGGGAGCTTAGCCATTCCACCCCCTCCTATAACTCACCAGCATCACCACATGGCGTACCGCTTCGGCAATGACCAGGATGAACAATGACGCGTTGACCATTTTGGCAGCGG
>JANLRW010000334.1:0-1727 GCA_031361925.1 Sphingomonadales bacterium | reverse complement strand
GCGCGTGCTGGCCGACATTATTGCCGGCTCAAGCGCTGGCGGGATCAACGGGATTTTCCTTGCCCAAGCCATCGTCACCGGCCAATCGCTCGAACCGCTAACCGATATGTGGCTGGAAACCGCCGATGTCGATACGCTGCTCGACCCTGACGCGCGGGCCGTGTCGCGGTTCACCAAATTTTGGGCGACGCCGATTGCGTGGATGATATTGCGGCGGCGCGGCGGGATGATTGATACGACGGTGTCGAAAGAAGCGCGCGAAGAGGTCGCGCATAAGCTGTCGCGCTTTGTCCGCGCCCGCTGGTTTGCGCCGCCTTTTGGGGGGCGGGTGTTTTCAAAGCTATTGCTCGATGCGCTGACCGCAATGGCGGGTAGCAAAGCTGGCGCAAAACTCCTGCCCGACAACCAGCCGCTTGACCTGTTTGTCACGGTTACCGATTTTTACGGCCATGACCAGATGCTGCGGCTCAATAGCCCGCCGTTGGTGGCCGAGGCCGAGCACCGGCTGACCATCGACTTTTCGACGCGCGGACGAAGCGACCTGGCGGCGGTTCCCGAACTGATCTTCGCGGCGCGCGCGACTGCCAGTTTCCCCGGCGCTTTCCCGCCATTTTCGGCGCGCGAGCTTGACCGGTTGCTGGCCGCGAACCATGTCGAGTGGACGGGGCGCGACGCTTTCCTCAAGCGCATATTGCCGCAGCAATTCGCCGCAGGCGTTGCCGAAGATACGATGCTGATCGACGGATCGGTGCTCGCCAATGCGCCATTCAATCAAGCCATCGGCGCGCTGCGTAACCGGCCTGCAAGGCGCGAGGTTGACCGGCGTTTTGTCTATATAGACCCCAAGCCTGGGCGGCCCAGTTTCCGCTTCGGCAAGCGCGGGGCGGACGGAACGCCCGATATGCCGAGGCGACCGCCGGGCTTTTTCGCCACTATATTCGGTGCCACATCGAACATCCCGCGCGAACAGCCGATTCGCGACAGCCTTGAAAAGATCACCGGCCGCTCCGACCGCATAAAACGGATGCGGCATGTGATCGATTCGCTTCGCGTCGAGGTCGAGGAGACAGTCGAGAATATGCTCGGCAAGACATGGTTCCTCAGCCAGCCGACGCCAGCCCGAATGCAGAAATGGCGGCAGTCGGCGCAGGAAAAGGCGATTGTCGCGGCGGGGTTTTCGTATCAGGCCTATGGTCATCTAAAGCTGGCGGGCGTGGTCGATGATATCGTCGCCACCGCGCGGCGGGCGTGGCCAGAAGGCAGCCCGGAGCATTATCATGATCTGCGCGCCGCAATCTGGAACGACATGCGCAAACGCGGGCTCGACCATGTGGCGAAGGCTGGCGGCAGGGGAGCGTCGCCGGAGAGCGTCGATTTCTTTCGTCACCACGATTTACGTTTTCGCATCCGGCGACTGCGCTTTCTGGCGCGGCATCTGGCCGAAGAAGTCGAGAATGTCAGCGACGCACCAGCAGGTGCGGTGGCGATCATGCGTGACGCGATTTATGGCAGCCTAGCGCGTTTTCTCGACCTTGAAACTGCGGAGCATCTCGGCGTCGATTTCAGCGTCGCGGTGCAGGAAGGTGTGCGCAATCCGGCAGGCCTTATCGACTTCTTATCGGCGCAGCGTGATCTCTTCAGCGCGGATACGCGCACCGATGAAGTCTTGTGCGAGGCCATGCTGGAACTCCCCGCCGAAGCTCGGCGGACGATGATGCTGGGCTATC
>JANLRW010000329.1:0-2884 GCA_031361925.1 Sphingomonadales bacterium | reverse complement strand
GACGCGATGCCGGGCAGCGTGCTCGCCGAAATCGATATGCCCGACCTTATAAACCTCGCCGCTCCCGATCCCGGCCTGGACGCCGCGCATATCTTCGTCACCGAACGCGCTGATATGGAGGCAAAACTGACAATGCTCCGCTCGCTATTGCAACCCGCCGGCTTCATCTGGGTCAGCTGGCCGAAAAAGGCGTCCAAAGTCCCGACTGACATCACGGAAGACACGATCCGCTCAGTCATCCTGCCGTCGACTGATCTGGTCGACGTAAAAGTTTGCGCGGTGGATTCCGTCTGGTCGGGGTTGAAATTGATGATACGAAAGCGCGCGCGATGAAAGCGCACGACACCTTACCTTATACCGCCCTTCCCTGTTATTCTCACGCAGAACAACGGGAGCGCACCGCAGCCTTTTATGCTGCATTGAAAACCCGGCGATCATGCCGGGATTTCAGCGACATTCCTATCGGGAGGGAAGTAATCGAGGCAGCGTTGCTGGCGGCAGGAACTGCACCCAGCGGAGCCAATCATCAGCCTTGGCATTTTGCCGTTATCAGGTCGCCGGAAAAAAAGCGTGCGCTGCGCGAGGCCGCCGAGACCGAAGAGCGCGAGTTTTATTCGGGGAAGGCCAGTCAGGAGTGGATCGACGCGCTGGCACCGTTGGGTACCGATGAGATTAAGCCTTATCTGGAGACCGCGCCTTACCTCATTGTCATCTTTGGGCAACGGCGTGGCGGCCTCTATCCCGGGGATGACAAGCAAAATTATTATGTGAACGAAAGCGTTGGCATTGCCACCGGCTTCCTGATCGCCGCATTGCACGATGCAGGGCTGGCAACATTAACACACACGCCCAACCCGATGAAGTTTCTCAACCAGATTTGCGAACGGCCAGCAAACGAGAAACCGGTGATGGTGCTGGTCGTCGGCCATGCTTCTCCGGACGCAACGGT
This sequence comes from Sphingomonadales bacterium, assembly GCA_031361925.1. Lineage (GTDB taxonomy): Bacteria > Pseudomonadota > Alphaproteobacteria > Sphingomonadales > Sphingomonadaceae > Sphingorhabdus_B. The sequence goes on along the minus strand of JANLRW010000329.1, from coordinate 1,935 downwards.
GCCGGTCCATGCAACGATCAAAAAGCCGCTGGAGCAAATTTCAAGCTGGCTCTAGGCTGAGATGGGGGCGAGCAAATTGTACGGATCAATGCCGTCCGAACGCATGGCTTCATGCGCGGTGTGGTAGATTACCGGTTCTGATATCCCCAAACGCTGGCGCGCATCGGCCAATGGTTCGCGCAGCAAGGCGGCGATGTCCTCGTGAACGATATTCTTTGCAGCGTTGCCAATGCGGTAACCTTCGTGGACTGCTTTCATAATCGGCGCGGATTTAGCCACGCGGTACTTGAGTTCGAGACCGCCTGCATAAGCGATAAAGCCGACGCCGAGGTTGCGGTTCTGCGCGTAGGTGAATGCCAATACGCACTGTTCGCCGAGCGCATCACGGCCATAGCCGGTAAGGATGTGGAGCATGTCATGCGTGTCGCGCAAACGGTCGCCGTAGCGAGTGAGCACGTCGTCATAATTGTTAGAGGCGTCCTCAAACCGGGCATATTCGGCCTCAAGTCCAGCAGCACTCAGGCCTTCGCGTTCCATGAAGTCGACATAGGCCCGGCCAACGGTGCCCTGCGGCAGTTTCTTGATGCTATCATGGTCGTCGAGCATATCAACGAGGCGCATCTTGCTTTCCAGCATCTCCTTGCCCTTGGGCGTTTCCCAGAATTTGCGCGCGATGTTCTGAAATTTGCGGCCCCGAAGTGCCGCGATGATGTGGAATACCTGCTCGGTATCCTCCTTGTCGGCGATCAGTTTGCGGAAATGATGCCACGCCTTGAGCGGGCGGAATTCGGTTGTTGGCCGATCCGGGTGTGAGAATGCAAGTTGAGTCATGGCTGTGGATCCGAAATAACGATTAACGGTCAAATATTCCTTACCTACACTAATGTCAATAAGAAATATTCTAGCGCTGGACGTGGTCGCAACCGCACTGTAGCAATGGACTAACACAGGGAGGAAATGATGCCAACGACAGACGGACAAACCCGGCTCATCACACTGGACGCGATGCGCGGCTTTGCGGTGATGGGGATATTGGCCATGAACATCGTCGCCTTTTCCATGCCCGAATTCGCTTATGTGACTCCGCTTGCTTATGGCGGTGAGACGCTTGCCGACCGTGTCGCCTGGTTCTGTTCGTTCGTTCTGGTCGATGGCAAGATGCGCGGGCTATTCTCGTTGCTGTTCGGCGCCAGCATGATGCTCATCATCGAGCGCGCTCAGGCTAAAGGTGAAAGCCCCGGCAAGGTGCATTATGCGCGCATGTTGTGGCTCGCCTTGTTCGGCCTCGCGCATTACTTCTTCATCTGGTTCGGCGATATATTGTTCCTCTATGCCGTCATTGGCTGCATGGCATTTCTGTTCCGCAATTGGGCGGCGCAGCGGTTATTCAAGTGGGCGCTGATCATCTTCGGTCTTGGATGTATTTTGTGGGGTTTGCAGTTCGGTGGGCTGCAAATACTCCGGATGCTGGCGAACGCCCCCGGTGCCAGTGCCGATCTCATCAAACAATATCGCGAAATAACGGATAATCCCGATTTCAAACTCGACTTCGTCGATGAACTCGCGTTGCATCGAGGCGCTTACGGGCCGATTGTCGCGGCAAAGCTGGCTGAATGGTATTCGCCGCTGACGCTTATTGTACAGTCGGTATCGGAAACGCTGCCGCTCATGATGATCGGCATGGCGATGAAGAAGAACGGATTTCTGACCGGTGAATGGGCCTATGCCGATTATATGCTTTGGGCAAAAAGGCTGGTTCCGGCAGGTATATTGTTGACCAGCTTGCTGGCAACTTGGGTGACATTGGATGGATATGATGTGATCACGTCGCTTTCGGTCTTTCTGGCGTGGGGTGCTATACCGCGGCTGATGCTGACCATCGGTTACGCGGCATCGCTAATCATATTGATCAAGCACGCCGCTGGTAGCCCATTC
>JANLRW010000100.1:0-1649 GCA_031361925.1 Sphingomonadales bacterium | reverse complement strand
GACGGCACATTGTTGGTGATGCAGCCCAGCTTGAAACCTACTGCTTTCAGCCGGTCCAGCGCCGCCACCATAGCCGAGCGGATATCGCCCGACAGACAGGCAATCACCGATGCGCCATCGAGGTCGTGGCCCAGCGCCCGTGCTTCGGCGGCGAACAACGCATCGAACTCGACTGCGCTGCATTCCGCTCGCTCGAACCTTGCCCAGGCGTTGCTATCAGGGTTGGCCGAATTGACCGAACGCACAAAATCACGCGGCAATCCGCGCGCCGCCTCCATCCGATTGAAAGCCTCGAAGGGCGAGGACGTAATCACACCGCCGAAATCGAAAATGACGGCGCTATATCGGCTCATTGCTGAACCTTAAAATGGTTGCCGGTGCGATAAACGGCGACGTCCTTCTTGCCGAGATCCGAAGCGCAACCCTTGCTGGCACGTGGGCTTTCCACCACCGTCACCATGCCGCTGCCCAGCACGGCAGCACGCCCGGCAGCAAGATTGACAATCAGCGCAGAGTCCTCGTCAATGCCAATCCCCTGCCCCGCGCCGCATGCTACCGCGCGCAGCAATCGCGGCAAGCGGGCGCGCTGGCTAAAGTGCTGATCAACGACATAGTCACGCAGAAAGCCAAGCCCCCGGCCCAGCACGAGCGGTTCAGTTGCACCCTCTACGGCGGCGCAGTCGGCAGGGTTGCGGCTTATTGGCTCGCTTGCACGTTTGGGATCACCGCAATAAATCATTCCAGTCCCCATGATTGCCGCACCGGCGCTTGTACCGCCAACGACCGCGCCCGCTTTCAGCCGCTTGCGGATCGCGCGCAGCATAAGAGTATCCTTGCCATCGCGCGTCAACAAACGCATCGTCCGCGCCTGATCGCCGCCAGTGAACCAGATAGCGCCTGCGGTTTCGATCTTGGCTATTTCGGCGGCATCATTCGCATTGCCCGCCCATGATGTCTCATCCACCGGAGTTGCAGGATCGTCGACCTCGGCCAGCCTTATCGGAACGATGCGCTCGCTCGCCACGCCATAGCGCGCCAGATTAGCCGCGAAGGCATCAAGCGAGGCCTGCGGTTCGCCCGATGCCGACGGAATGATCACAATCTTTCCGCCGCCTGCACGGTCGATGAAAGCGCGGTAGATTTCGGCATTATCCGCCGATAGACCGCCGCCGACGATGACCAGTGAGCCGTCTTTCGCGGCGGCAGGAGCCGCATTAAGCAACCACAGCGCAGCGGCAATTTTCGCCGTCTTAAACAAAATGCGGACCGGGCCGTTCGTGCAATTCTTCGAAATGGACGAGGTTCGGGCGCGGCCCCAGCGGCACATCGCGGCCATCGCGGAAAGCCCATTCGCCGCGGTCGCAATCGGCGGCACGGACATAACCGTTGATGTAGAAACGGCGGTAATGATCACCTTTATTTTGGCCCGAGCCATGCACCAAATAGCTGTTCCACAATGCCATGTCGCCCGGTTCGAGTTCGAGGTCGACAACACTAGCCGGATCGAGGCCGATGGCCGCAAGTGCCTCACCGGTTGGCGGGCTGTCGGTTACCTGACCGTCGAGTTGCATGTCCATGCCGCCGCTTTCATGGCTGCGGGGAATGATCCGCATCGCCCCGCTTTGCCGCGTGTGCGGGTCGATGGCGAT
>JANLRW010000308.1:0-4762 GCA_031361925.1 Sphingomonadales bacterium | reverse complement strand
AGTTGGTTCACGCGGAGACGCGGAGGCGCGGAGATTTATAATCCACTCTCTGCGTAATCTGCGAACTCTGCGTGAACAAAAATACAGCCTCATACCCTTGCAATGTAGGAAATCTCCTGTCAGCTGATTGGGCATGTTTATCATGCGCCTTCACCAGCCCTCCATATCCTCGCCGCAAGCTATGGTTCCGCCTGGATTCCACACGCTGGTCGCTGCGTTTTCTCTTTTCTTTTATATAGGGCGTGCACTTCGTATACTTCGGGAAGCACAAACCCGCGCTTTTGCGTTAAATGCGAATCTCCGCGCCTCCGCGTCTCCGCGTGAAATCCTGCAACCCTTCCACTCAGGCCGAATCGCTTGCGTTCCCGTCCAAACCCACCTAAGCGCCCCACTTCGCTCAGGCCCGCCTGACCGGAATCGAAGAAAGCCGGAGGGGCGCTCGCATGGTGCGACGTCAGCGATCGGCCAGAAAACAAAGGAAACGCCCATGTCTCTGTACGAGCATGTATTTTTGGCGCGTCAGGATTTGAGCCAAGCTCAGGTCGATGCGCTGGCTGAAAACGCCACCAAGATTATCACTGATAACAAAGGCAAGGTCGTAAAGACCGAAAGCTGGGGTCTGCGCACGCTGACCTACAAAATCCAGAAGAACCGCAAGGCGCATTTCGTAATGCTCGATGTCGATGCTTCCGGCGATGCGATTGCAGAGCTCGAGCGTCAGACACGCATGAACGAAGACGTCATCCGTTACATGACTGTCCGCGTTGAAAAGCATGAAGACGGCCCGTCGGTCATGATGCGCAAGAGTGACCGTCCAGAGCGCACCGAACGCGGCGGCTTTGGTGGTGATCGCCCTGATCGTGGCGACCGTGACCGTGGTGCCCCGCGCCCTGACCGCGGCGACCGTGGTGGCTTCGGCGCCAATGACCGGGGCAGCGACCGCGCACCCCGCGCAGAACAGGAGGCTTAATCCATGGCACGTCCATTTTTCCGCCGTCGCAAATCCTGCCCGTTTTCCGGTAAGGACGCACAGGTCATCGACTATAAAGATGTACGCCTGCTTCAGGGTTACATTTCGGAACGCGGCAAGATCGTCCCGTCGCGTATCACCGCCGTATCGGCAAAAAAGCAGCGTGAGCTGGGCCAGGCTATCAAGCGCGCCCGTCAAATCGGCCTGCTTCCCTATGTCGTGAAGTAAGGAGCAGAACCATGGAAATCATTTTGCTCGAACGGGTCGAAAAACTCGGCGCCATTGGCGACGTAGTTGTTGTGAAGGACGGCTATGCCCGTAACTTCCTGCTGCCCAACAAGAAAGCACTTCGTGCCAACGCCGCAAACCGCAAGGTTTTTGAAGCGAACCGCTCGAAAATTGAAAGCGACAACGCATCGCGTCGCGGCGAAGCTGAAACCGCATCGGCAAACGTCGAAGGCAAGCAGATCGTTCTGATCCGTGCCGCCTCACAAACCGGCCAGTTGTACGGCTCGGTTTCGGTCCGCGACATCACCGACGGTTTGAACGAACAGGGTGCGGGCGTGCAGAAAAGCATGATCGTGCTCGAACGTCCGATCAAGACGCTCGGCGTTTTCGCGGTTAAGGTCGTGCTGCATCCTGAAGTCACCGTGATGGTTGAAGTCAACGTTGCGCGCAGCGACGACGAAGCCGAATTGCAGAAGAGCGGCGTCAATGTCCTCGACCAGATGTTTGAAGCCGAACAGGCCGAAATCGCTGCCGAGACCATCGAAGCCCAGGTCGAAGCCGAAGTCGCAGCCGATGCTGCCGACGAAGCCGAGGCCGCGGCCAACGCCAAACGCCGCGAAGAGCAGGCCGCTGCGAAAGCCGCTGCCGAAGCTGACGGTGGTTTGTCTGCGGATGCAGGCGACGGCGACGACGCTTAGGTCATCCGCTGAAGTGAATACAAAGAGCCGCCTTGTCGCAAGACCGGGCGGCTTTTTTGTTGACCGAATCCGCCATGTGAATTCTAATCGGAGGTGGCTAGCGTATCTGCCGCTGGCACCTTGGAGTTGCACCAATGTCGTTGTTATTAGTCCTCGCGGTGTTGGCTTTGGAACCGGACGTGAGTTGCAGGAACGGCACGCAGAATTCCGACGATGCACGGGAGGACAGCGCTATTTTGAAATCCGGTCCCGGCCTTTGGATCGGCGGGCAGGCGTTTAGTTCTGCGGATATAGCAACGGCTGAGGCAGCATTTGGTGAATATGACAACCAACCAGTGATAAGACTTGTTTTTTCCGGTTCGGGACGAACGAAATTTGTGGCGGTTCAACAAGGGCGGGTTGGCAAAGAGTTACCCATTTTTGTAGACGGTCAAATGTTGTCATGCCCAATGTTACTCGAGATGATCTTGGGCGATGAGGTTCAGATTTCCGGCGGATTAAGCGCTGAACAAGCCGCCGTTTTGACAAAAAAGATCAAGCCATAGCCTTGATATCTGCCTGCTATAGCCAATGACCGCCCCTATTATCATTACCGCCGAAATGGGCAAAACCGATCACGCTTGGGCGACCGGATTGCGCCGTGCGCATTACCCGCCTGAGCGTAACCAGCTTGATGCGCACATCACCCTGTTTCATCACTTGCCGCCCGGCGACCTACCGGAAATTAAATCCCGGCTGGCGGCGGTCGCATCCGAATGCCCGCCGCCGATGGCGTGGCTCAGCGCCGTGATGTTGCTCGGCAAAGGTGTGGCATTCCGCATCGACAGCGCGGAGCTACTCGCTATCCGCGACGAGCTCGCACACGACTTTAGCGGCCTCCTGATCCCGCAAGATCAGGCCCGCCCGCGGCTGCATATCACCGTCCAGAACAAGGTCGATCCACCCGTTGCCAAGGCGCTCCACGCTAAGCTCACCGCTACTTTCCACCCCCGCCCGTTGGCCATCTCCGGCCTGGCCGCGCATTATTATCGTGGCGGTCCGTGGGAGAATATCGCGCGCTGGTCGTTTCGCGGGAAATAGCGTGGTCTGCCACTTGACCCCCCCAAGCCCCCCGCCTATAGCGCCGCGTGCCGTGCGGGACTTGTCCCGATATCCGGCACCGTGGCGGAGTAGCTCAGCTGGTTAGAGCACGGGAATCATAATCCTGGGGTCGGGGGTTCAAGTCCCTCCTCCGCTACCAACCGCCCTCTGGGCGGTATTGCCACCAGCGTCCACGGACGTTCGGTGGCGTTCTTTTTTCAAGAGAAATCAAGAATTTACATCGTCTTTGGCGAGTTCTTAGCGTCCCGCTGAATCCACCCAAATCCACCCACGACGATTTGCATGTGGGGGTATCGAGGGCCACGATACCCCCAGTTTTCAAAAACACCGGTACCCCCAATGCCCCTAAAAGAACTTCAAGTCCGTTATACCGACCGTCGCAGCAAGCCTTTCAAGCTGTTCGATGGCGGCGGTTTATATCTCTTGGTAAAGCCCAATGGTTCGAAGCTGTGGCGGCTAAAGTACCGTGTGAAAGGCCGCGAAAACACATTGGCGCTCGGTCAGTACCCAGCAGTCTCGCTCGCAGCCGCGCGGTCGAAGCGCAATTCGGCCAAGGTTGAGCTTGATCGTGGCAATGATCCCTCACCAAATGCCGCTGACCCGCTCATAGCAGTCGGTCAAACGTTCACCGAAATCGCGCGGCTCTGGCATCTAAATCGCGAAGCCGGGCTGTGTCCGGCTCATGCGCAACGCGTCTGGCGCAGGATGGAGAGAGATGTCCTTCCAGTTATCGGCGAGCAGTTTATCGGCGACATCACCGCACCAATCATTCTCGGTGCAATACGGCAGGTCGAAGCGCGCGGCGCGCTCGATATCAGCCGTCGGCTTAAGCAAGGAATTGGCCAGGTCTTCCGTTTTGCAATCGCGAACGGGTGGGCCAAGGACGATCCGAGCGTGCATCTTCTCGGCGCGCTCAAGCCTAAACCCCGCGTCCGGCACATGCCGCGCGTCGCGTTGCGCGAAATGCCCGCTCTGTTTCGCGCAATTCGCGACTATGATGGAGAGGACGGACCGTACCGCCGCGAAGTCACGCGCGATGCGCTTACTTTCACGCTGCTTACTTGGGCGCGGACCAGCGAATCACGCTTCGCAACATGGAATGAGTTTGAGGGCCTCGCTGGAGACCAACCGCTTTGGAGGGTGCCCGCCGAGCGAATGAAGATGCACCGCGAGCATATTGTGCCTCTGCCCCGCCAAGCTGCCGAGCTACTCCGTCGGCGCCGTTTTGCTTCGGACGAACCTTTTGTCTTTCCCGGCGAGAAGGCTGGGCAAACGATCTCGGCTAATACGATGATCTTTGCCTGCTATCGCATGGGTTACCGCAGCAAACAGACCGTTCATGGTTTTCGGGGGTTAGCCTCGACTTGGGCCAATGAGGCGCAATGCTATCACGCGGACTGGATTGAAACGGCGCTCGCTCACGCCGATGAGAATGAGGTCCGTGGTGCGTACAACAGTGCTCAATATCTGGGCAGCCGTCGGCACATGCTACAGGACTGGGCGGATCTGGTGGATAGCGCCAGCGAAGGTCACAACGTCGTCGGCGCAGCTTCACCCATCTAATGAATCGGCCGGGAGGTCGGTACGTTTTGTATCAGGCGCGCTGATCCGCGTGACCAACGCCGTTACCGTTGGCACGCTCAAGAAGTTCATGAGCAGCACCATGCTGGTCGCGCTTGCAAGCGAGCGCAGCGGCAGCGGCCAGCCGGTGGCGACGACTTGCAGCACGGCCAAGACCGCAGTCAATGTCGGCCATGCCGCCAGC
>JANLRW010000096.1:0-13642 GCA_031361925.1 Sphingomonadales bacterium | reverse complement strand
TGCGCGTGCTGGATTATGTAGCTTCTCCGAATGGCGGGTCGCTCATTACCGCTAAACTGCCCGGTGGCGCACTTTGTTATACGCTATCGCAGCCGGGAAAGCACTGGATTGCGAACTCGCTTGCGGTTCTGGCGGCAGTAGACGCGGTCGGCGGAGATCTTGCTGCTGCCGGGCTTGCGATGGCTGAACTTGGCGACATGGCTGGTCGTGGTGCACGGCATAAAGTTGCCGTTGGGCCGGCGACAGTCACGTTGATCGACGAAAGCTACAATGCCAATCCCGCATCAATGGCCGCGACAATAGCTGAATTGGCAAACGTGAGGCAGGGTCGCCGAATTGTCGTCCTCGGCTCGATGAAAGAATTGGGCGACAAAAGCGACGGCTATCATGTCGGACTTGGCGTTCCGCTGGCGGCAGCGAAGATCGATTATGCGATATTGGTCGGTGAACAGATGGAGATTCTCGCCGAAAAGTTGAAAGCAGGACTTGAGGGACCGGCTGAATTCGCGCATTGCGCCACCGCAAGGGAGGCGCTCGACCTTCTGCGCAATAATCTGCGTGATTCCGATACTGTTTTGATCAAGGGCTCCAATTCGGTTGGGCTGTCCATTATTGTTGACGCGCTGGTGGGTGAGGATAGCTAATGCTGTATCTATTGGCGGAATATCTGGGGTTCCCAAGCGGGTTTAACCTGATCCGCTATTTAAGCTTTCGGTCCGGCGCCGCCGTCGCCACCGCCTTGGTCATCGGCCTCGTCATCGGTCCCAAATTCATTGGTATGTTGCGTGTGCGTCAGGGCAAAGGTCAACCGATCCGCAGCGATGGCCCGCAATCGCATCTGGCAAAGGTCGGCACGCCCACAATGGGCGGATTGATGATCCTTATAGCGATCTGTGTCTCGATGCTGCTGTGGATGAATTTGGCGAATCTGTATGTTTGGGCGTGTTTGCTGGTGATGGCCGGTTTCGGCATGGTCGGCTTTATGGATGACTATGACAAAGTCACGAAACGCAGCCACAAAGGTGTGTCGGGTAAGGTACGCTTGCTGCTCGAGTTTGCTATAGCCGGTGTTGCGGTGTCGTTGATTGTCTGGAAATCGGGCGGAATGTTGTATCTACCGTTCGTCAACGGAGCGGTCGCTGATTTAGGCTGGTGGTATGTTCCCTTTGGAGCATTCGTTATCGTCGCGTTTGGCAATGCGGTGAATTTGACTGATGGCTTGGACGGTCTGGCGACGATGCCAGTGATTATTGCCTCGATTGCCTTCATGCTCATCGTCTACATGGTCGGTAACGCCAAATACGCCGCATATCTGGGTATCCCATTCTATTTGGGCGCGGGCGACTTGGCGATGTTGTGCGGTGCTATTGTCGGCGCAGGATTGGCGTTCCTCTGGTTCAACGCGCCGCCCGCTGCGGTATTCATGGGCGACACCGGCAGCTTGGCACTCGGCGGAACATTGGGGGCGATTGCGGTCGTCGCCCATCATGAATTTGTCCTTGCCATTATCGGTGGATTGTTCGTGGTTGAGGCGCTGTCGGTGATTATTCAGGTGTTCTGGTTCAAGCGTACCGGCAGGCGGATTTTCCGCATGGCGCCGATCCATCATCATTTCGAACAACTTGGCTGGTCGGAGCCGACTGTTGTCATCCGATTCTGGATTGTCGCTTTTGTTTTGGCGCTTGCGGGGCTATCCACGCTCAAGCTCAGATGATTACTAGCCCCGTCTTCGCCAACCGCAAATTTGCCCTTTTGGGCCTTGCACGGTCGGGCCTTGCTGCCGCGCAGTCATTACACGCAGGTGGCGCGCGATTATTGGCTTGGGACCAAAATGAAGGTGCGCGTGAGCGGGCTGCAGCGATCGCAACGATTGGCGACCCGTTGGACGCAGACCTCACTGGTTATGACGGCATAGTTGTGTCTCCGGGTGTTCCGATAAATAAGCACCCTATCGCCGACAAGGCGCGCGCAGCGGGAGTGCCGTTGATTGGTGACATTGAGTTGTTTGCGATGGCACGCCCGAATCTTCCGGCGCACCGCGTTATTGGTATCACCGGGACCAATGGCAAATCGACAACGACGGCATTGGTTCATCACCTGCTGAAAAGTGCGGCGCTGCCCACGCGGATGGCGGGGAATATCGGGTTGCCAATCCTTTCGCAGGTTCCGCTTGGTCCGGGCGGTGTTTATGTCCTGGAACTGTCGAGCTACCAGATCGACTTGACCCACAGTCTGGCTTGCGATGCAGCAACGCTTATTAACCTGTCACCTGATCACCTTGATCGTTATGATGGTTATGAAGGGTATGTTGCATCAAAGGCGCGGCTGTTTGATATGCAAACGTCAAAACAGCATTCGGTATTTGGAAGTGGCGACGCTGATACGGACCGCATATATCAGGATGTGCTGGCTAAACGCGGTGCCAGCGTTGTGCATTTGGCCGCGACCGCAAATCTGCAAGGCCAAGCTGAATGGGCGTCGCTGCAAGGTCCGCATAATCTTCAAAATGTCGCGGTTGCAGTTGGTTTGGTTGAGGCTCTGGGCATGAAAGAATCTCAGTGGCGGCCTGCGCTCAAGAGTTTTAAGGGGCTTGCGCACCGCATGGAAATTGTGGCCGAGCGAAACGGCGTGTTGTTCGTGAATGACAGCAAGGCCACCAATCCGGCATCCACTGCACCTGCTTTGGCTGCCTATCCGCGTGTCCACTGGATCGTCGGCGGGCTACCCAAGGGCGAAGACTTGCGTGAATGCGCGCCTAATTTCGGCCATGTCGTAAAGGCGTATACGATTGGCGAAGCGGGGCCGTTATTTGCTGAGTTGCTGGAACCCCATATGCCGGTTGAACGGTGCGAAATGATGGGGACTGCAGTTCATTCGGCGGCATCGCAGGCGCTTGCTGGCGATGTTGTGCTGCTGTCGCCTGCCTGTGCATCGTTTGACCAATTCAAAGATTTCGAAGCGCGCGGAGACGCGTTCAAGGCTATCGTGGATGCGTTGTCGTGAGCCACAATGGTAACGAAGTTCCTTGGGTTCTCGCGGCGAAAACCGGTAAGATCGGATTGGCCAACAGGCTTGGTCGCGGCGACCGTTCGCCGTTAGGCGTTTGGTTTTGGGAACTCGACCGGATATTGCTCGCGTTGATGCTGGTTCTAATTGCCATTGGGTTATTGGCGGTAGCGGCGGCTTCGCCCGCTGGTGCCCAACGTCTGTCAAATTCACAAACACAGCTACCAGCGCTCTACTTTTTCTATCGCCAGTTGATCTGGGTCATCATTGGGGTGCCGTTGATGCTGATCGTGTCGATGTATCCGCGCGAACAGGCGCGGCGCTTTGCCATCGTCGGTTTCGGTATATTCTTCACGTTACTAATACTCGTTCCGTTTTTGGGGCGGGAGGTTAATGGGTCACAGCGCTGGATTGGTGCGGGCTTTGCAGGATTGCAACCGTCCGAATTCCTAAAGCCATTTTTTGCAGTGATGATGGCGTGGGTGATCAGTTGGCGGCTGAAGGACCACACATTGCCAGTGTGCGTCTTGACGATGGTCGGCACCGGCGTCGTTTGTTTTTTCCTAATGATGCAGCCAGATTTGGGGCAAACGATATTGTTTGCGGGCACATGGTTTGCGCTGATGATGGTCTCTGGCGTTCCGGCGTCGCGGCTATGGGCATTGATAATCGGAGGCGGGGCTGGTCTGATCCTCGCTTATAATTTCTATCCCGTCGCAACGCAGCGCATCGATGCGTGGATTTTCGGCACCGAGGGGTTGACCCATGACAAGATGGCGCTTGCCACCCTGACCAGCGGCGGTCTGGTCGGGGTCGGCCCAGGTTTAGGGACAAAAAAGTATTCGCTGCCCGAAGGGCATACCGATTATATCTTCTCCGTGATTGGTGAAGAATTCGGTCTGCTTGCGTGCATGGTGATCGCCATCATTTTCTTTGCTATCATGGTTCGGGTGATTATCCGGCTGCTCGATGAAAAGGACCAGTTTGTGGTGTTTGCGGTCACCGGACTCGTCGCCCAGTTCTGCGGTCAGGCAATGATAAACATGGCCGTAAATCTGGGTATTTTCCCGTCGAAGGGTATGACCTTGCCCTTTGTCAGCTACGGTGGTTCGTCGATCTTGGCGCTATCGATCACCTGTGGTCTCATCTTGGCACTCACCAAGCGCAACCCGTATCTTGACCGGTCGAACTATATGGTGAAGGGACCGAGGCCATGATAACACGGCATTATGTGTTGGCCGCTGGCGGAACCGGCGGACATCTTATCCCAGCATTTGCCTTGGGCCAAGAATTGCTCAACCGGGGCCATCACGTGGCCCTCGTTACCGACGAGCGCGGTACAAAAATTCCGGGATGTCCGGACAAGATCGCGACACATGTTTTGCCAGCCGGACGGATAACCAAAAACCCCATCAGCTGGCTGCCCGGCGTAAAAGCCATTGCCGAAGGCCGGTTAATGGCGCGGCGGTTGTTCGCCAGTTTCGGGCCGAGCGCGGTGATCGGTTTTGGTGGCTATCCCGCTTTTCCCGCACTGCTGGGTGCGTTTGCGGAAAAAATCCCGACGATTATCCATGAACAAAATGCCGTGCTCGGGCGGGTCAACCGTTTTACCGCCCGTCAGGTCAATGCGATTGCGACTGCCTATCCCGATATCCTGCGTCTGTCGCCGCGTTACACAGAAAAAGTCCATCTCGTCGGCAATCCGGTGCGCGAAGAAGTGCTGGCTTTGCGCGATCAGGCTTATCCGCAACTTGGCGATGACGGCATTTTCCGCGTGCTTGTAACAGGAGGCAGCCAAGGCGCGTCTATTCTGTCCGATGTTGTGCCCGATGGCTTGGCGCGCCTACCGCTCAATTTGCGTCGCCGGCTGCAAGTCACTCAGCAGTGCCGCGCCGAAGATATCGACGGAGTGCGCAAGATCTATGCCGAGCACGATATTCCCGCTGAGCTGGCAACTTACATGGCCGATCTACCCGAGCGGCTTGGATGGGCGCATCTGGTAATCGCAAGGGCAGGCGCTTCGACGATTGCCGAGCTGACCTGCGCGGGGCGTCCCGCGATACTGGTGCCGTTGCCGAGCGCGATGGATAATCACCAAGCATATAATGTGAAGGAAATGGTAACCGCAGGCGGGGCGCGTTCGATTGCGCAGAGCGGCTTTGGGCCAGTCGAGTTGGCTAAGCAAATCCAGAAAATTGCGCTTGAGCCCGGGGCGCTTGAGAATGCGGCGAAGGCGGCCAAGAGCTGTGGGCGGCCCGATGCTGTTCGCGATCTGGCCGATCTGGTCGAATCTTTTGGAACGGCACCCATTATGAAAACGATCAAGTCCAAGCCAGAGCGTGCCGAAAGTTTTAATGGTTCGCCCGCTCTCGCCAAGGACGCATCTTTATGAGGGGTGTTCCGACAGATATCGGAACCGTCCACTTCGTCGGCATCGGCGGTATCGGCATGTCAGGCATTGCCGAGGTGATGCATAATCTGGGCTACACCGTGCAGGGATCGGACATCGCCGACAGCTATGTCATAGACGGTCTCCGCAAGCGCGGCATCAAGGTGATGATTGGCCATGACGCCGATAATCTCGGGGACGCCGCAGTGGTGGTGACCTCGACTGCGGTGAAAAAGGGTAATCCCGAACGCGATGCCGCACTGGAACGGCGCATTCCACTTGTGCGGCGCGCCGAGATGCTCGCTGAACTGATGCGGCTGAAGAACACCGTGGCTGTCGCTGGCACGCACGGCAAGACGACGACGACCTCTTTGATTGCGGCGATGCTCGATCATGGCGGCATCGATCCGACGGTGATTAACGGTGGGATTATCAACAGCTACGGTTCGAATGCGCGGCTGGGCGACAGCGACTGGATGGTGGTTGAGGCTGACGAAAGCGACGGTAGCTTCCTGCGGCTCGACGGCACGATTGCAGTGGTCACCAACATCGATCCCGAACATCTCGACCATTATGGCGGGTTCGACGCGATCAAGGACGCCTTTGTCGAGTTTGTTGAGAATGTGCCCTTTTATGGTGCGGCGATCATGTGTTTGGACCACCCTGAAGTGCAGGCAATCCTTCCGAAGATCCGCGACCGGCGAATCATCACATATGGGTTTTCCGCGCAAGCGGACGTGCGCGGCGAGAATGTGATGCCGCATCCGGGTGGCAATCGCTTCGACGTTGTCGTCAGGTCGCGTGATGGGTCGCAGCGGACCATCGAGGGTATCGAACTGCCGATGCCGGGGCGGCATAATGTGCAAAACGCGCTGGCGGCAGTTGCGGTCGGGCTTGAGATGGGCATGAGCGACGAGGCAGTGCAGCACGGCTTCGACAAGTTTGGCGGTGTCAAGCGGCGCTTTACCAAGGTCGGTGAGGTGGGCGGTGTGACAATCATCGACGATTACGGCCACCATCCGGTAGAAATCCGCGCAGTGCTCTCGGCCGCACGCGAGGGCGCGCAGGGCAGGGTGATCGCCGTTGCCCAGCCGCACCGGTTCACGCGGTTGCGCGACCATATGGATGATTTTCAGCAGGCATTTAATGACGCCGATATCGTCTTCATCTCGCCGGTATACACCGCAGGCGAAACACCTATCGACGGCGTCGATTCCGAAGCTTTGGTCGACGGCATCAAGGCCCGAGGCCACCGATCGGCAGCCAATGTCAGCGATGCAGCCGATCTAGCGAGCAAGCTTGCTGAAATTGTGCAGGATAAGGACATGGTGGTCTGCTTGGGCGCAGGTGATATTACCAAATGGGCTGCGGGGCTAGCCGATGCGATAAAAGCGGCAAAGGCATGAGCGTTGCGACGCTTCCGAAGGTAGAGGGCAAGTTGACGCCTGACGCGCCGCTTGCACCGTTGGTCTGGTTCAAGTCTGGCGGCAGCGCACAGTGGCTGTTCGAACCGAAGGACGTCGCCGACTTGCAATCGTTCTTACGCGAAATCGACCCCGCTACGCCCGTCATGGCCCTTGGTCTCGGTTCCAACTTGATCGTCCGCGATGGCGGTGTGCGCGGCGTCGTAGTCCGGCTCGGTAAGACTTTTGCGAAAGTGCAACAGGCCGCCGAGTGCGTCCTCCACTGCGGCGCTGGGGCTTCGGGCATATTGGTGTCCTCGACCGCGCGCGACAACGGCATAGCGGGGCTTGAATTTCTGCGTTCGATCCCGGGCACCGTCGGCGGCTTTGTCCGGATGAACGGTGGCGCATATGGCAGTGAGGTGAAGGACATATTGGTCGATTGCGATGTCGTGATGCGCGACGGGACGCTCATGACGCTCACGGCCGATGAATTGCAATACAGCTACCGCCATTCCGAATTGCCGGATGGAGCCATTGTGGTTGCTGCGCGGTTCCGTGGTCGTGCAGGCGAACCCGCGGATATCCAGGCCGAGATGGATCGTATCAGTGCATCGCGAGAAGCATCACAGCCGCTCCGTTCGAAAACCGGCGGTTCGACTTTCAAAAACCCTGATGGCCAGAAGGCTTGGCAATTGGTCGATCAAGCAGGATGTCGCGGCCTTATGATCGGCGGCGCTCAGGTTTCCGAAAAGCACACGAACTTCTTGCTCAATTTAGGCGACGCAACCAGCGCCGATATCGAGGAGCTGGGCGAGGAAGTTCGCCGCCGCGTCAAAGCGAAGTCGGGCATCGAACTGCAATGGGAAATACAACGCGTGGGTTGGGCGATATGAGTGATGCAATCCACGTTGCTGTCCTGATGGGCGGATGGTCGAACGAACGACCGGTATCGTTGATGAGCGGTAATGGCGTCGCCGACGCGCTCGAAAAGGTCGGCTATCACGTCACGCGCATAGACATGGACCGCAATATCGCTCAGATATTGGCAGGGCTACGCCCTGATGTAGTGTTCAACGCACTCCACGGCGTTCCTGGCGAGGATGGCAGCGTTCAGGGGATGCTCGACCTGATGGGCATCAAATACACACATAGCGGCATGGTGACATCGGTGATCGCCATCGACAAGGAACTGACCAAGCAATGTCTCGTGCCTGCTGGTATTCCTATGCCGAAGGGTATGATTGTTGAAAGCGAGAGCCTGTATGCAGGCGACCCATTGCCGCGACCTTATGTGTTGAAACCGGTAAACGAGGGCAGTTCGGTCGGCGTCGCCATCGTCAAAGACGACAGTAATTATGGCAACCCCATTTCGCGCGATGCCAAGGGGCCTTGGCAGGAGTTCGATACGTTGCTGGCAGAACCGTTCATCAAGGGCCGCGAACTGACGGTTGCGGTGCTGGGCAATACGGCATTGGCGGTCACTGAACTAAAGCCGAAAAGCGGGTTTTACGACTTCGACGCCAAATATACTGACGGGCTGACCGAACATATCTGCCCGGCGCAAATCCCCACCGATATCGAGGCGTTCATGCTCGACACCGCGTTAAAGGCGCACCGCTTGCTCGGATGCAAGGGTGCGTCGCGGACCGATTACCGCTGGGACGATGAGCTCGGTATCGACGGTGTGTTCGTCCTTGAAACCAACACCCAACCCGGGATGACGGCATTGAGTTTGGTTCCCGAACAGGCGCGCTATGTAGGCATCAGCTACGAACAATTGGTTGATATCATCGTCAAAGAGGCGCTGGCATAATGGCGGTTACGGCACGAAAAGGGGTCAAAACCCGAAGCAAGGCGAAGACCACCGCGCCGCGCAAAAAGGTGCGCCAGATTTCTTTGTTCGACCGTTTCTTGCGGACATTGCCGTTTTCAGAGGCTGAAATACAGAAGGTTTTTACGTGGTTGGTAATCGTGGCAGTGGCTATCGCGGCCATCTTCGCCGCACAATGGTTCGGACTTACCGCCGCTGCTTATCAACAATATGCGCAGCTAGCGGCGAAGGCTGGGTTTGAGGTGAAGCGAGTCGAAATTACCGGAATGGAACGGGTCGACCAGTTAAAAGTCTATGATATTGTCTTGGCTGAAAAAGACCGGGCAATGCCGCTGGTCGATATTGACAAAATCCGCGCTGATCTGGTGGATTATGGCTGGATCAAAGACGTCCGCGTCTCGCGCCGTTTGCCCGATACTCTGGTGGTCGAAATCACCGAACGTAAGCCAACTGCCTTGTGGCAACGCGACGGCAAATATTCGTTGATTGATGCCGAGGGCGTCGTGCTGGAAAATACCAAGCCGGAAGCAGCAAGCGACTTGCCGGTGCTCAATGGACCGGATGCCAACCGCCACTCGGTGGCATTGGGGGAATTGCTCGATCAAGCAACATCGCTAAAGGCGCAGGTGTCTGGCGCGAGCTGGATCGGCAACAGACGCTGGGATCTGCGGTTCAAGACCGGCGAGACGCTAGCGTTACCCGAAGGCGAAAAACAAGCCGCCGAGGCGCTGCTTAACTTTGCCCGGATGGACGGTATTCACCGACTTTTAGGGCGCGACATCATCCATTTTGACCTGCGCGACCCAGACCGCGCCTATTTTCGCAAAGCGCCCAAGCCCGACCCCAAAAAGGCGGAAAGTGACGACGCAGAAAAAAACGACGGAAAAACAGCATGAAAGCCGCGCGCGTAGAGAAGATAATTTCGGCGATCGACATCGGTTCGACGAAGGTCTCGGCATTGATCGCGGGTAAGACTGACAGCGGCGAGTTGATCGTGCTGGGCACTGGCCAACGCGAGAGCAGGGGTGTGACGCGCGGTTGCATCGCCGATATCGAGCAAGCGGAATTGTCGGTCAGGCACGCGGTTGAACAGGCAGAACGGATTGCGGGTATTAACATCGAAAGGGTCTGGGTCGGCATGTCGGCGGGCGGGCTGGACAGTTTGTTAGCACCGGTTGAAATCGAACTGGGCGGCGACCGGATTGAGCAGACGGACATTGACGAACTGCTGCAGGCAGGACGTGCGAACATAAACACCGGTGGTAAACTGCCGCTTCATATCCAGCCAACGCTTTATTCGCTCGACGGTGTCGGCGGTGTTGCCAATCCGGTGGGGCTTCATGCCGACCGATTGGGGGTGGATATTCATGTTGTTCTCGCCGACCAATCGCCGGTGCGTAACATTGATATGACGGCAAGGGCCGCGCATCTGGAGGTCGAATCCATTGTGGTGGCACCCGTTGCAACGGGGCTCGCCTGTTTGACCTCCGAAGAACGCGAACTCGGCGTGGCGCTTGTCGAATTCGGCGCGTCTATCACCAATGTGTCTGTATTTATCGGCGGAATGTTGGTCGGTCTTGAAACCATCCAGCGCGGTGCGGCGGACATTACTGATGATATCGCGTCAACCTTTGGCATCCGCCGCGCACAAGCCGAGCGGTTGAAGTGCTTTCATGGTTCGGCGCTTACTAGCCCGCGCGACCATCAAGAAGTGTTGGATGTCGGGTCCGATGAACACGGTGCGGAGGCACCTACAACCGCACCGCGCATTACCAAGGCACAATTAAACGCCGTCGTGTGCCAACGCGTTGATAGCATCGTCGCCGAGATCGGCCGGGCGCTCAAAGAATTGGGTTTTGCTGGGCCGTCCAGCCACCAAGTTGTTCTGACGGGTGGTGGTGCCGAACTAAAAGGCATTGCCGAAAACATGCAAGGTGCGCTTGGCCGGACGGTCAGGATTGGTCGGCCATCCGGGTTAAGTGGCATCCCCGAAGCGCATAGCGGACCGGCATTCGCTACGTTGGTGGGGCTGATCCATTACGCCGCGTCGGACCGCATCGACATGAAATCAGGATTCGAGCGCAGTAATGATTACTCGTCCGGTGCGATGCCCAGCCTGTTTGACCGAATAAAGCGCGCAATCCGTGAGAATTTTTGACAGAAAGCTGTGCAAAATAGTTAATTATATAGTGTGCGTGTATCGCTTTTGTGTCAAAAGCGTCAAAATTTCAGAACATGCCAATGCGGCAAGGGGGTAATGTCATGAGCATCAATATCGGTCCTCCCGTGGTTGATGAGTTGAAACCAAAGATTGCAGTCATCGGCGTCGGTGGTGCTGGTGGCAACGCAGTCGCCAATATGATTAACGCCAAGGTGGAGGGCGTCGATTTCATTGTTGCCAACACTGATGCGCAGGCGTTGAATGCGTCGCCTGCCGAATATCGCATTCAGCTTGGGCCCGATATCACGCAAGGCCTTGGTGCCGGGTCACGCCCCGAAGTGGGCCGGGCTGCGGCTGAAGAAACCATCGAACAGGTTAAATCTGCTCTCGCCGGTGCGCATATGTGCTTTATCGCAGCGGGTATGGGTGGCGGCACAGGAACCGGTGCCGCACCCGTTATTGCGCAGGCTGCGCGTGAACTCAATATCCTGACGGTCGGCGTGATCACCAAGCCTTTCATTTTCGAAGGTTCGCGCCGGATGCGTTCGGCCGATGCCGGTATCGACGAGCTGCAAAAGCACGTCGATACGCTGATCGTCATTCCGAACCAAAATCTGTTCCTGGTCGCCAACCCGAACACTACTTTCAAAGAAGCGTTCCTGCTTGCTGACGAAGTGCTGCAACAAGGGGTTCGTGGGATCACTGACTTGATGGTTATGCCGGGTCTCATCAACCTCGACTTTGCCGACGTGCGCTCGGTAATGCACGAAATGGGCAAAGCGATGATGGGCACCGGTGAGGCCGAAGGTGATGGCCGTGCGCTCGAAGCCGCAGAAAAGGCCATAGCCAATCCATTGCTCGACGGCGTGTCGATGCAGGGTGCCAAGGGTGTTATTGTATCGATAACCGGCGGCGAAGACATGCGCCTGATGGAAGTCGACGAAGCGGCTAACTACATCCGCGAACTCGTTGATCCCGATGCTAACATTATCTGGGGTTCGGCATTCAATGAGAATTTGAACGGCAAAATTCGCGTTTCGGTTGTGGCAACGGGGATTGACAGCGATGCAGGCGCCGTCGCCTCATCGGCAGCGGCGCGTCCCTTCGCGTTCAGCCGTCCAGCCGAACCAGTTGTCGAAACCGCACCAACGCCAACCAGTCTGTTTAACAGCGAACCTGAACCAGAAGTCGTCGAAGCGGAAGCAGCAACGGACGTTGGCGAAGATAACAGCCTTGATCTCACCAGTGAATATGGTGTCGAGGACGAGGTATCGGAAACTGAAGATGCGCAGTCTTCTGCATCAGCAGACGTTGCAAACGCCGAAGATGATTTGCTCGAACTTGGTGATGGCGATGTCGCCGAAGCTGACGAGGAAGAAGCAGCGCAAGAGGCAAGCGAAACCCCTGAGTGGCAACCGCAGGTCGATGTGACTCCGGCACCGGCGCAGCCTGCACCGCGCATATCAACAGGTGGAACTCTGTTTGAACGGATGTCGAACCTATCGCGAGGTCTGTCGCGTTCGGACGATGACGAGGATGAAGCGAAAGCCAAGGATGAAGGCGCATCTGGCGGCCTCAATATTCCCCGCTTCCTTGACCGGCAGAGCAATAACTGATCGTTCAGATTGACGTCAGCCGAGGCACGGTATTTTCGCATCTCGTCCTTTTTGGGCAACCGTTGAACGGCGGCAGCAAAATCATGGTTTGCACGCTGCTTGCCGATAACCCTAAGGGGTTGCGATGAATGTGATAATATTACGTGGTTTGACAGCAGTAGGCTTATTGGCATTGTCGAGTAGTGCATTTGCCCAAGCCGTTGATGAAAGCGCACTTGATGCGTTGGATAAAAACGCGCTGGTCGTGCCGGTCGTTCGCGAACCAGCAGGCGCCGCTGAACTGCGCGCAGCGATGCGCCGTATTGCATTGCAGCCGACTGATGCCGACGCGCTTGCAGACGCTGGCAATGCAGCGCTGACATTGGGTGACGCCGATGCAGCGCTTAATTTCTTTACCCGCGCTAACGCTATCCGTCCGCGCAACGGTCGTATTATTTCCGGCCTTGCCACGGCAACGGTCAGAACAGAAAATCCTTTCGAGGCGTTGCGCTTGTTCGATGAGGCGGTCCGGCTTGGAATCAGCGAGCGCTCAATCGCCGCCGACCGCGCACTGGCATTCGATCTATTGGGCAATTTTGCGCGGGCGCAGCAGGATTACCAATTAGCTCGCAGTGCGGCTTTGTCCGATGACTTGATCATCCGGCAAGCGATTTCGCTGTCTCTAGCAGGACAAAAATCAGAGGCCGACGGAATGCTGCTGCCATTGCTGCAAAAGAACAATGGTTCGGCTTGGCGCGCACGTGCTTTCATGTTGGCGGCGCGCGGTGACACACGCGAGTCCACCAAAGTAGCCGAGGGATTTATGGACGCGCGTTCTGCGCAGAAGATGGAACGATATTTGCGGTTGATGCCCGACCTGACTGCCGCGCAACAGGCAGCCGCGATCCATCTCGGTCATTTTCCTGCGAACAACATCGGACGCGATAGCGAAAATATACGCCGTGTTGCTGCAACAATTCCTCCCCCAGCGCCACCCAAGAACGAATCTAGGTTGATCCCATCCGGTGAGCCGCTTGGTAAAAAGGCCGCTAACGCAAAAATTGCGAACAAAAAGCCCCTTCGGCGGCCTATCAAGGCTCTTTCCAGAGTGTCGCAAGAGCCGAAGCGGTCCTTTTGCCTGAGAGATTCCGGGGCGGTTGCTCCTTCGGCGGCCCCTGTAAGAGACGCTCTCCCGCTTCGTCAGCGACCTGACCGCCTTGACCCCGCCAACCCGCAGAGTCAACCGGCGAGCGC
>JANLRW010000276.1:0-5682 GCA_031361925.1 Sphingomonadales bacterium | reverse complement strand
AAGCCCGCTTGTCCGGGTGGGCCGATGCCCTGTCGAGGGTGCTGCAATAACCGCTACAGCTGCACAGTCGCCGACATCAGCCGGTCGGAAGCGCCACCAATATGCAGCCGATAGTCGCCGCGTTCCAGACGCCATTGATGCTGCCCGGGATCGCGCCATTTCAGCGTTTCGGTTGCAATGTCGATTTGCACCGTCACCGTCTGCCCAGCGGCTATTGCCACGCGCTTAAAGCCCTTGAGCAATTTTTCCTGCCGCTCGGCATCGACGCCCGGAAAGCCGACATAGGCTTGTACAACTTCATCGGCATCCATCACGCCATTGTTGGTGACTGATACCGAAACGGTGATGCTGTCACCAACGACCGTCGCGGCCAAATCCCTGTATTCGAACATCCCGTAGCTGAGTCCATGCCCAAACGCATATCGGGGTGTTTTGCGGTCGCGGTCGAACAGTGAATAGCCGTGCCACATATCGTAGACGATGGCATCGGCATCCTTGTCGAAATGCGGATAATCCTGCGCTGATTTTGCTACCGTGAACGGCAATTTGCCCGACGGAGATACCCCGCCGAACAGCAATCTGGCGAGCGCGGTTCCGCCCTCCATGCCCGAATAAAAGGTTTGCAGAATGGCTCGGGTATTGTCGTGCCATTCCTCGACCATGATCGCCGAGCCGGAGACGATGACAACAACAACTGGCTTTCCACTAGCTGCCGCAGCCTTGATAAGCGCGATCTGTTCGGGCCGCAGTCCGAGATGGTCACGGTCGCCGCCGACAGTCGCGGCGCGAGCCTGCCCGCGCAGCTCTTCGGGCACATCCGCGCCGAGCGCGATATCGCCAGGGATGAACTCGCCTTCATCAACCGCTGTGTTGCCGACGACAACTATGACCGCATCGGCTATCGCGGCAGCGGCTGTTGCGGCATCCAGATCATCTTCGTCGCCAACCAATATCCGGTCGTCACCAAGCGCGCGGATCAGCCCAACAAGCGGCGTCACAACATAAAGCGGGCGAACTTTGCTTGACCCGTTGTCGCCAATATTTTCGGCGCTCGCCAACTTGCCCAACACGGCAAGCTTACCGATTTTGCCAAGATCGAGCGGCAGTACCGCGTCGTTCTTTAGCAACACTGCCGATTTTTCCGCAGCCTCCAGCGCGACTGCGATATGCGCGGGCGATGCGACCAAATCCGTCGCGTATTCAGGCAGCGGGTCTTGGGCGCAGGCAAACCGGTAGTAGACGCTAAGTATTCGTTCGCACGCCCGATCGACGACCGCGGTCTCAACCTCGCCGTTTTCAACCGCCGCGATCAAGGCCGCGCCAAACACTCTTGGTTCGGGGTTCTCGACATCTAGCCCGGCCGCTGCACCCTTGACGTCATAGACCCCCATCACCCAGTCCGAATGCACAAAGCCGTCAAAACCCCATTCATCGCGCAATATGCCAGTCAGCAATTCGCGGTTCTGCCCGCAATATTCGCCATTCATCTTGTTATAGGCGCTCATCACCGTGGCACAGCCTGCATCAATCGCGCGTTTGAAATGCGGCAGATAAACTTCATGCAGCGCACGCTCGTCGATTTGCACATCGACCTTGAACCGTGAGTTCTCCATCGAGTTCAGCGCAAAATGTTTGACCGTCGCTGCAACATTATGCGTCTGGATGCCCATCGCCAGCGCGGCACCCATTTCTCCTAAGTGAAACGTGTCTTCGCCGTAGGTTTCCTGCGCGCGCCCCCATGCCGGATGGCGCAGCAGGTTGAAGCACACCGCGCCTGACAAAGTGCAGCCCTGCGCCCGCGCCTCAATCCCCATGACTTCGCCGATCCGCCGCTCAAGGTCTGGATCGAACGTCGCCCCGCGCGCCATGCTGCACGGAAAGCATGTGGACTGCCCCCGCGCCACGCCGCGCGGACCGTCGGTAAAATAAAAGGGCACAATCCCCAGTTGCTCGATCCCGCCGCCGGCACGGTAAGGACGCGCTGCCCAGACGCGCTCATCGTCCATAAATGCCTTGAAGAAGCCCGCACCAGACATCATGCCAACCTTTTCCGCCAATGTCGCTTCGGCAAGCACAGCCGCAATCATGGTTGCAATTTCGGCTTCGTTCATGCCTTTACGCGCGGCAAACTGGGTCATTCGGCGGGTCTCCTCGCCAGCCTTGTCGCCCGAGCGCCTGCAAATAACAACCGACAAATCGCAACCGGAATGGGGATTGGTTTACGCCATTTTAACCCTCTTTCGGCAATGTGCGGCAGTCGGAATGCGTATCGACGTGAAATAGCAGGACCAAGAGATGGATAATTTGCGCGGATTTGAACCATTTGGCTCGGAGCCCGAATTGGGCGAACCGGCTTATACCGCGTTCGGCGAAGAGGATGCCGCCATCGAAGCGCCGCCCGTTGTTTCGGGTGACGAGCGCCGGATGCAAGTCCGCGCCTATAATTTCTGGACCGCGCAGCTTCACGACAAAAATTACCCCTGTATTGAGGAACTGGACCCTGCAGGTGTGCAGGATTTCCGCGAATATAGCGTCTTACTCGATTTCACTTCGGGCATCGAAAACCCGTCAATCGAATATCTCGGCGAAAAATTGCGCGAAGAATGCGGGTTATCCGAAGAGGTAAGCTATCTCGACGAGGTCCCCAGCCGTTCGTTGCTGTCGCGGATTACCGACCATTATCTGCAAATCATCGCCAACCGCGCGCCCATCGGTTTTGAGGCAGAGTTCGTCAATGATCGCGGGCTGAACATCATGTATCGCGGCATATTGCTGCCTTATTCGTCCGATGACGACACGATAGATTTTATCTACGGCGTCATCAACTGGAAGGAAGGCGCTGATAACGACATTAGCGCGCCATTGCAGCTTGAAGTCGAACATGCGCTGGCAGCAGCTCCCCCGCGTCAGGAACATGTGCCGGTGTGGGCCGATGGTCCGACAACCGGGTATCTGGCTGATGAGCCCGAAGTGGACGACGAGGAACTGACACTAAGCGAAAGCTTCCAGACCACAGAATCGCAGCCGGATGAACACTCGTCGCTGGCCGATTGGTTACACGCGGCACGGATCAGTGCAGAAGGCGTGCACGATTGTGATCTGCGCAGCCGCGAGGCGCTCTATAAGGCCATTGGCCGCGCCCATGATTTTGCCGTTATAGCGGGTGCCCATGCTGAAGATTATGCCGAATTACTCGCCGACGCTGGCCTTGTGGCACAAGACCGCGCGCCGTTTACTCCGATTGTGAAGCTGGTATTTGGTGCAGGCTATGACAAAACCAGGCTGACCGAATTTGCTACCGCACTGCAATATGCCGACCGCAATGCCGTTCCCGTGGGCGAACTCACTGCTATCCTGTCGGGTTATGACGGCGGCTTGAAAGCCATTGTCGCCGCCGAACGCCGTGCCAAGAAAGTCGCATCCGGCCAGCATGTGACCGCGACCCCAGCAGACCCGCGGCCTCGGTTGCGCAATGCGCGCACGCGTGACCTGAGCGAATTTACCGGCAGCGGTGAAGAGTTTGTGTTGCTTGTGGCCCGCCGCGAAGCCGATGGCAGCATCGCTATCGTCGGCAGTGTCGAGGGCGATGCTGCACTCACCGATAAGGCACTCAGGAAAACGGTGGTCTAACTAAGCGTCCTAACCGCACTGCGCGCGGTGCAGCAGTTTCTGGTCAGCCAGCACCAATGCCATCATCGCCTCAACCACCGGCGCGCCGCGGATGCCGACACATGGGTCGTGGCGGCCCTTGGTGATAATATCGGTGGCCTCTCCTGCCTGATTGATCGTTTCAACCGGTGTGAGGATGGATGAGGTCGGCTTGAACGCAACGCGCACTACCACCGGCTGGCCTGTCGAAATTCCGCCAGCAACGCCGCCGCTGTTGTTCGCCAGAAATTCTGGATGGTTCGACCCTTCGGACGCAGGCCGCATCCGGTCAGCATTGTCCTCACCGCGAAGCCTGGCAGCGCCGAAACCTGCTCCAATTTCAACGCCTTTTACCGCATTGATGCTCATCATCGCGGCCGCAAGTTCGCTATCAAGCTTGGCATAAAGTGGCGCGCCCCAGCCGGGCGGCACACCCGTCGCGACGCATTCAATCACCGCACCGAGCGAAGATCCCGCTTTGCGCGCTGCATCGACCATCGTCTCCCAACGACCAGCCGCCGCCTCATCGGGGCAGAAAAACGGATTTTTGGTAATCTGCGCCGCTTCGAAATTATCGCGGTCGATGGCATCGCCACCAATTTCGGCGACATAGGCCAATATCGTAACATCGGGGAGCACAGCCCGCGCCACCGCACCTGCTGCGACCCGTGCCGCCGTCTCGCGTGCGCTCGACCGACCCCCGCCGCGATAATCGCGAAAACCATATTTGGCGTCATAGCTGTAATCGGCGTGGCCCGGGCGATAGGCCTTGGCGACGTCCGAATAGTCCTTTGATCGCTGGTCGACATTGTCGATCATCAGCGAAATCGGTGTGCCCGTCGTGCGGCCTTCGAATACTCCGGACAGGATTTTTACCGCATCGGGTTCCTGCCGCTGCGTGGTAAAACGCGACGTGCCCGGGCGGCGTTTGTCAAGGAAAGGCTGGATATCGGCTTCCGACAGCGCGATGCCGGGAGGGCAACCGTCGACCACCGCGCCCAGCGCAGGCCCGTGGCTTTCCCCCCAAGTGGTAAAGCGGAAAACGCGGCCGAAGGTGTTGAAACTCATATGCGCGCGGTCCTGACCATAAACTCGATACGGTTGCCGAAAGGGTCATGTGTGAAGAAACGCATCCGCCCGTCAACATCGCTGTCATCCTGCGTTGTATAGCCTGCCTGTTCCAGACGCAAACGCAGCGCGTCAAGGCCGTCGGTATTGAGCGCGACATGCGCTTTTTTGGCTGGGCGAAAATCAGCTTCGACGCCCAAGTGGATTTGGCGATCGGATGTCGCGAACCAGCACCCACCGCGCGCCGCCATATCAGCAAGTTTTGGCAGTTCTTCCAGGCCGAGCAATTCGACGAAAAACACCCGTGCTGCGGCCTCGCCGCCCTTGGGCATCGCGACCTGCACATGGTCGATTTCAAAACCGAAAGTCATTCGATCTTGTCCGCCGAGGGCCGTGCCATCACTTTACGATAGCGCACCTGCTCCTTACCGATCCAAGTCCGCACCGCTCGAAACATGATAAGCGTAATAGCGATAGCCAAAACCCGCGCTGCATGGGGGTGGCCATATTCGCCGCCAATGCGGCCAGCCCAGACAAACGCCCCGACAACCGCGCCAAAGCCCGCCGTGGAAACAAACGCATCAAGAATCGGTGGCAGGCCTTCCCAATAATGCTTGGCATGCCAATAGCCGTGGAGGCCAACAATCAAGGCACAACCAACCAGCAGGAAACCCAGCTCGTTGCTATGCCCCGCCAACATCACGCCAAACCAATATCAGGAGCATCCTCCTGCTTCATGCCTACCGTGTGATAGCCCGCATCGACATGGTGCGTCTCACCGGTCACGCCTGCGGACAGGTCGCAGAGCAAATAAAGCGCCGACGCGCCGACGTCGTCAATCGTGACATTGCGGCGAAGCGGCGAGTTCAGTTCGTTCCATTTCATGATGTAGCGGAAATCACCGATGCCCGACGCCGCGAGCGTCTTGATCGGACCTGCCGAAATCGCGTTGACGCGGATGCCAGC
>JANLRW010000269.1:0-3321 GCA_031361925.1 Sphingomonadales bacterium | reverse complement strand
CTGTACGAAAAAATCTGGAACGCCCATGTTGTCGAGACGCGCGACGATGGCACGGCGCTGATCTTTATCGACCGGCATCTGGTGCATGAGGTGACCAGCCCGCAGGCTTTTGAGGGGCTGCGGGTGGCAGGACGGACCGTGCGGCGGCCAGATTTGACGCTGGCGGTGCCTGACCATAATTTGCCGACCACGGCGCGACTCGATGTAGCAGGCAAGCGCGTGCCAATTGCCGACCCTGAAAGTGCAGCGCAACTGGCGGCGCTGGAGGCCAATGCCCCGGCCTTTGGCATCAAGTATATTGGCGCGACCGATGCCGAGCAGGGCATTGTCCATGTCGTCGGTCCCGAACAGGGCTTTTCGCTGCCGGGAACAACGATAGTTTGCGGCGACAGCCATACCGCGTGTCACGGCGGGCTTGGCGCGCTGGCATTTGGCATTGGCACGAGCGAGGTCGAGCATGTGCTGGCGACTCAGACGTTGCAGCTCAAGCAATCTAAGTCGATGGAAGTCCGGGTCGAAGGCGCACTTGGCCCTGGCGTGACCGCGAAGGACGTTGTGCTGCACATCACCGGCGTGCTGGGTGCGGCGGGCGGCACGGGGCATGTCATCGAATATACCGGCCCAGTCATCCGCGCGCTGAGCGTCGAGGGACGGTTGACGATTTCGAACATGGCCATCGAGCACGGTGCGCGCGCCGGGCTGATTGCGCCCGACGATGTAACCTTTGACTATCTCAAGGGCCGCCCGATGGCACCCAAAGGCGCGGACTGGGAGGCGGGCGTCGCCTATTGGCGCAACCTCGCCACCGATACGGGCGCGGCTTATGACGAGGTCGTGGTCATCGACGCCGCCGACATCGCGCCGAGCGTGACTTGGGGGACCAGCCCGGAAGACGTGCTGCCAATCACCGGCATCGTCCCCGATCCGATGAGCTTTGCCGACCCGTCAAAACAGGCCGCCGCGCAAAAATCGCTCGATTACATGGGCCTAACCCCCGGCACACCGATGACCGAGGTCGAGGTGCAGAATATCTTTATCGGCAGCTGCACCAACAGCCGCATCGAAGACCTCCGCGCCGCCGCCGCCGTTCTGAAAGGCCGCCACAAGGCCGCCAATGTCAAATGGGCGATTGTCGTTCCCGGTAGCGGCCTGGTGAAACGCCAAGCCGAAGCCGAAGGGCTAGACCGCATTTTCACCGACGCAGGCCTTGAATGGCGCGAGCCGGGATGCTCGGCGTGCTTGGGCATGAACCCCGACAAGGTGCCAGCCGGAGAACGCTGCGCCTCGACCAGCAACCGTAATTTTGTCGGACGGCAAGGCCCTGGGGCGCGGACGCATCTGGTTAGCCCCGCAATGGCGGCGGCGGCAGCGGTGATGGGCCGGTTGTGCGATGTGCGGGAGTTGATGGGGTGAACCCATCGATGCGATGGTGCGGAGGCCTATTGTTGGGGATTATCGCGCTTCCGCTGGTCTCCGTGCCCGTCTTTGCGTGCAGTTTGTCGCCTGACTATAAAGGGCCCGAAACTAACTTCGAACTGGTCCAACAGGCCGATGTTATCTTCATAGGACGGCTTGTGAGATCGGTTGGAGGTGACGCCGAAGAACCGATGATTATCGTTAAACCGCAAAAACTACTAAAAGGTGCGGCTTTGCCAGAAGCGGCACGGATAACCGGCTATTTGTCAGATCGAATTATCAGTGACGGCGGAAAACGGTTCAAAGCAAGCGCCAGCCCGAGCGATCCGTTCGATATTTGGAGACCGCATTCCGAGGTTTGGTCGGGCGGTTGCAGCCGATACAGCTTTAACCAAAATGCACAGGTCGTTCTGTTTTTCAAAAATATTGGCGGAAAGCTGGAATGGTTTGACCCTGCATTTGCCAGAGGTGCAGAGGATGTTCTCGACGACGAGGCATTGTGGGTACGCGCAGTTAAACTCTATGCCAACATTTCGCAGCTTCCCGGGAATCAGCAACGGCCTGCGCTAGTCAAGGAAATGATGATTTTGAGGTCTGTCGCAAATGGGGACAGCATGGAGGCGTTACTCGCAGATGATATCGAACGGCAATTATCCGGCTGCGGCCCCGTCTCCGATTTCGTTCTTTCCAATTCACCCTGCAGCAAATCGCGATGGGTGTATAACATTGCGAACGTTGATTTTGCCCGCAAGGTGGAGCCGCAGACTTTTGCGGTTAAAGCAGTAGCCAATGGCAAAAACCGTGTAGGCTGGATAGTTTATGCTATAAGCTTTTCTTCGATGGCGGCATTGGGGTTGGTTGCATTTTTTGGATGGCGAAGACGCCGTAAGACCAACATGTCGTCATAAGCTTTTTTGTATATCCCATTGACATATCCCCTGCGCAAATGCACAGTGCCGCGATGAATGCCCCGTCCAAAATGACCCGTAAAGGCAAGCTTTTCAAATCGAACCGCAGTCAGGCGGTGCGGATTCCCAAGGATTTGGCCTTTCCTGATAATGTGAAAGATATTGTAATCCGGCGCTTGGGCGACACCATAATGATCACTCCGGAAGATAAATTGTGGGACGACTTTTTTGCCAAGCTCCCCATCGACGATAGCTTCGTCGCGCCGGAAGATTTACCGCCGCAGGAACGCGATTTCGGGTTCGACTGATGCTGGAATTCATGCTGGACACCAACGTCTGCATAAGGGCGATGCGGAAAGGTGGCGAATATCTGCGTGAACGGCTGAAAAACGATGGCACAAAATTGTGCCTGTCTACGATCATCGTTCACGAGCTCTATGTCGGCGCGGAATTGTCTGCCCGACCGGAACATCATCTCGGTTTGGTCGAAGAATTGGCAGTCAGATTGCGCATCCTCGACTTTGATGATGCCGCAGCCAGCCATGCCGCCAACATCCGGGCAGACCTCCACCGCAAAGGCAAATTGATCGGCAGCAACGACATCCTCATCGCTGGCCATGCGCGTAGCCTTGGATTGATGCTGGTCACATCCGATCTGTCCGACTTTCGCCGCGTTGACGGCCTGCGCTGCGAGGACTGGCTGCAATAGCCACTCGCCTGCATTGTCACGCGGCAAACCATTGTCTCCGCCATTGACACATCGCCGGATTGTGTAAATTATAAAAGTCGGGGCCGAGGACTATGCGATGTCGAAAACGCCTGCCGAATATCATCCCGGACATATCGCGGGTCATTGTGACGTGGCGGTGCTCATCGGCTGGACGCACAGCGATCTGGGCAGCAATATCGAGCTAAGGATGCAGAGTGCGAAATCGCGGTTCGCGCTCGAAAATGGTGACCATGAAAGCCACAGCGTGCTGATGACGCACAACCAGGC
>JANLRW010000221.1:0-6617 GCA_031361925.1 Sphingomonadales bacterium | reverse complement strand
TCACCTGTCAGCTTGCCCGCACGGCTCATCGCGGTGCCGAGCAAAGCCATGAGCTGGTCACCGTCAACAACGCGGCCCTGCTCGTCGACGACAATCAACCGGTCGGCATCACCGTCAAGCGCGATGCCGATATGCGCGCCGGACGCGACGACCGTTTCCTGCAATATGCCGACGTGGGTTGAGCCAACCTTGTCGTTGATATTCTTGCCATTGGGGGCAACACCAATGGTCGTTACTTTGGCTCCCAGCTCCCAGATCGCCGCAGGTGCCACCTGATAAGCAGCACCGTGTGCACAATCGAGCACGATATGCAGGCCGTCAAAGCGGATGTGCTCCGGAAGCGATGCCTTTACGGCATGGATATAGCGACCACGCGCATCCTCGATGCGCCTCGCCCGGCCAATATCAGGTGCATTGGCCAGCTTTATATCTTGCCCGAGCAGTGCCTCAATCGCCAGTTCGTCTGCGTCGGACAGCTTAAAACCATCGGGGCCGAATAGCTTTATGCCGTTGTCCTCATAAGGGTTATGGCTTGCCGAAATCATGACGCCAAGGTCAGCGCGCATCGAACGCGTGAGCAGAGCGACTGCAGGCGTCGGTATCGGCCCAAATTGGACGACATCCATACCGACGCTGGTAAAGCCCGCAACAAGTGCGCTTTCCATCATATAGCCCGACAGTCGCGTGTCTTTGCCGATAACCACACGGTGTTTATGGTCACCGCGCAAGAAATGCGTGCCCGCTGCCTGCCCCACTTTCATGGCGATTTCCGGAGTCATTGCGCCCTGATTGGTACGTCCCCTGATCCCGTCTGTACCGAAAAACTTGCGGCTCATTCGTGCTTCCCTGCGCTGATCTCGGCGATGCCCTAAACTATGTTCCGCAAACAGGCAAAGCACCAATTGCGCGGATCAGCGCCAATTTACCTTGCCAGCCATTTTGTGCGCTGTAACACTCGGTTAAACTCTGTTCGGGAGAATTTGAATGAAGCGCGCGTTGTTCATTTTAGCAGCTCTGGTTGCGGGGCTTTTGCTCGGAATGGCAACGAGCGACGCGTCACCGTTGTTAAAAGATGTTGCTGATGTGGTTGGTACCATGTGGCTGAACGGGCTCAGAATGACTGTCGTTCCGTTGGTGGTAGCGCTGCTGGTTACCGGCATCATGCAAACCGCCGATGCAGCCAGCACCGGCAGACTCGCCGCCCGCGCGATTGTCACGATGATTGTCATATTATGGTCGGTCACAATCATGGCTGCTTTGCTGACCCCTGCACTTATCGCGTTGATTCCGATGCCGCAGGGTGCCGCAGATGCCCTGCGCAGCGCGCTGGGTACGATTGCACCGTCCGAGACACCGCCGCCGTTCGGCGAATTCCTGAAAGCGATGATCCCGACTAATCCGATCAACGCGGCGGCCAATGACGCAATCCTGCCATTGATTGTGTTCACGCTAGCATTTGCGTTCGCGTCGACTCAGCTTGCCCCGGAAAAGCGCCAAACCATAAAGCAATTTTTCGAGGCGATTGCCGAGGCTATGGTGAAAGTCATCGGCTGGGTTTTGCTGCTTGCGCCGTTGGGCGTGTTTGCGCTCGGCGTTGTGCTAGGGATCACCGCCGGTGCGGCTGCCTTTGGCGCGCTTGCGCATTATGTCCTGATTGTAACGACCGTCGGCACTGTCGTATTTTTTTTGGCATATCTGATAGCAATTTTCGGTGCGCGGTTCCGTTTTGCCGACTTTGTCCGCGCGGCTATCCCTGCACAGGCCGTTGCTATATCGACGCAAAGCTCACTCGCATCATTACCGACGATGGTCGAAGGCGCAAAAACTTTGGGGGTGAGCACGCGCACAACCGACATCGTTCTGCCCATCGCAGTCGCGATATTCCGCGCGACCGGCCCTGCGATGAATTTGGCAGTTGCGCTATACGTTGCGCATTTGATGGGGGTCGAACTTGGCCCGCAAGAGGTCGCGATCGGAGTGGCTGTTGCAGCACTAACAACGCTGGGTTCGGTCAGCCTGCCCGGCTCAATCAGTTTTATCGCATCGATCGCGCCAATCTGCCTTGCAATGGGTGTACCCATCGAACCCTTGGGGCTGCTGATCGCCATCGAGACCTTTCCCGATATCATGCGGACGTTGGGGAACGTAACAATGGATATTGCCGTTACCGGAACAATCGGGCGCGCCGAAAGCGGCGTTGTAGCAGGAGAACCAGCATGAAATATCGCACATTAGGTAATGGTCTAAACGTCTCCGCCATCGGCGTCGGCTGTATGCCGATGATCAAGGGCGGCAATATCGTCTACGGCGAAGATGCTGACCCGCAAGAGTCGATAAAGACCATCCACAAAGCCATCGACCTTGGCATCACCTTTTTCGACACTGCCCAGATTTATGGGCCATTTTCGAACGAAGAGCTGGTTGGCGAAGCCATAAAGGGCAAACGCGATGCCTTGATAATCGCAACCAAATTCGGTTTCCGCTTTGATGATAATAAAATCACCGGCGTCGATGGTAGCGCTGCCAATGCCCGCGCTTCGGTCGAAGGGTCGTTGAAACGGCTTGGCATCGACTGCATCGACCTGTTCTACCAACACCGCGTCGACCCCGCCACGCCAATAGAGGACACCGTCAGCGGGCTGGCCGACTTGGTTAAAGAAGGCAAGATTAAACATATCGGGCTTTCGGAGGCCGGTCCAGAGACGCTGCGCCGCGCCGCCGCTGTCGCGCCAATTACCGCTTTGCAAAGCGAGTATTCGCTGTGGGAGCGCGACATCGAAGATGATATTCTGCCGACGTGTCGCAAGCTTGGCATTGGATTTGTGCCTTACTCGCCGCTCGGGCGCGGTTTTCTTGCGGGCAATATTCGCAGCCTCGATGACCTGCCTGCCAACGACTGGAGGCGCAACGATCCGCGCTATCAAGGCGATAATTTTACCACGAACCTCAAGGTAGTCGATGCAATTGCCCAAGTCGCGGCGAAGCACAATGCATCGAACGCGCAAATTGCGCTCGCATGGTTGCTGGCACAAGGCAGCGATATCGTACCGATCCCCGGATTTAAACGACGCGTGACAATGGAGGATAGCGCCAAAGCGGCTGACATAACGCTCGACGATGATGATCTCGCAGCGCTCGATACAGCGGCCCCGCTCGGCGGCACTGCTGGCCCGCGTTACGGTGAGGCTGGAATGCGGATGGTGCGACTATAGGAGCCTATAACCACCGGAAGACCCCAGCTGCAAATCCGCCCCAATATTGGTGCGCCCAACTTGCACCGAGCCACAGCGCCAGACCGGCGGCCCACGGTGCCCAGCCTGCCGTAAGCAATTGCCCGAACTGTATCCTGAAAGTCGTTTTTCGCAACCACGCGTCCCATTCGACGCCGACCAGTCTGGCCTTCTTAATTTCTTGAGCCTTGGCGCCCGCCAAAGCCAGAAAGATAATCGCACCCGACAATATGAAGTTATCCGGCCTTGGCGCGACGATAATATGTGCAACGCCCCACAACGCAAAGCTCCACATCATCGGATGCCGCGTAACGCGGTAGACGCCGGACGGCTGCTGTGCCGCCAGTTTTTCGCTTGCGCCTGGGAAAGAAGGATTGCGCGCTAGAGAACCGACAAACAGCACCGCGGCGATCAGGGTAAGGATGCTTGTCACGGCCCACAAAATGTCACCCACGGGCCAATATGGTCCTGCTTTGGGCGCTCGACCAAATTCCAAGACCATCCAGCTAAATGTGGCCAGTGACACAAGCGAATAAACCAGCGTAAAACCGTTCGGTCGGAAGATCCGGACCATTTCCTTGCGCATCGGATGTGACATCAAAAAATGCGTGCCGACGAATGCGGCGCTGGCAACAACGAGCATTTGGTATTCGCTCAAAATTCAGTTCCTCCGGCCCCCGGAATACCCCTATCAATAGCAGACCGGATATTTACCTATCATACGCCTTTGGCAAATCACCCTCGGTTGGTCGCGCATATCGGTCGCGCAACCGCTGTTGACGGTTGCCAAGCGGCTGTTCGATACCGTCGATGATCACTGTGGTCGGCGCGCTCGACAGTTCGAGCGGGTCGCCGTCCCAGATAACGACATCGGCGGCGCGACCAGTTTTTAAACTACCAAGGCGATCGCCAACGCCCATGATATCGGCAGGAACCGAACTGATCGCGGCAAAAGCCTCATCCCAGCTAAGACCAGTTGCACCCGCAACGCGCTCCAGGCTGACAAGGTTGCCCGCATATTGTGTCGAATATCGAAGCTGATGGGAATCGCGGTCGTTAATCATGCCGATGGCAACTTTAACTCCGGCATTCTTCATCCGCCCGATATTCGATTGTGTAGCACCCACCATCTCAAAACTAGCTGGCAAGTCATTGAGCGCAGAGGCGATCACCGGAATACCCGCCGCCGCAATATTGCCCGCAACCCGCCAACCTTCGCTTGCACCGACAAGCACCATTTTTATCGCAACAAATTCTTTGCCCAGCGTAATTAGATTGTTGATGTCGTTCGCACCTTCGACATGGATCAACAACCGCGTTTCTCCTCGCAACACAGGCAACAATGCCTTTGCATCTTCTGCGCGCAACAGGTCATCGTCGAAGGTGTTTTTGCCCGCCGCATATTCTTGGGCCTCGCGCAACATTGCACGGAATGTCGCGAACGTCCCGGCGCGGCTTCCACCGGTGAGTTCAGCCCCCGCCTCCCCGAACTCGGCAAACTGGAACGCGCGGGCCTTGGTTAGCGGCGAAGGGTCGGCGCCCAGATCGGCAATCGCCCCTTGTCCGGCAAACATATTCTCGCCCGCATCAGGCGCGACCACCGCGCGGGTGACCCCGGCGGAGCGGTTGACCGCAAACGGCGTGCGATACGGGTCAATGGCAGGCGCGATGTCGATGCCTGCAGAAAAGCCGCTTTTGCCGCCGCTTTTGTCATTTGTGCCATTGACCGCGTCGACTTCTGACAGACCGAGGCGGCTGAACCCGGCAAAAATACCCGGCGTCACCCACCGGCCGCTGGCGTCAATTTGCCGTGAACCGGCTGGAATTGGGACGTTTCTGCCCGCTGCGACAATATTGCCGTCGCGGATTACCACAACGCCGCCCTCAATCGGGACGGAGCCGTCGCCGATGACGACCTTACCGCCAGTGATGGCGATGGTTTCTGCATTGGCGGGGGCGACAATCGCGGCCATCGCTGCTGCTGCAAAAAGAAAGCGGGCTTGTCCGCCGAAGCTTTGGCGAAGGCGGATCATTTCACATCCCCTTCGCCGGGCTGGCCAAGCTCGAAATCGCTGACTGGGCGCCGCTTCGGATCGGTTGAGTCGAACAATAACGCACCATCAATCCACACTTTTTCAGGCCGCGAATACACGCTTAACGGATTACCATTCCACAGCACAACATCAGCCATTTTGCCAGTTTTCAAGCTTCCAGTTTTGTCGCCAATGCCCATTGCCTTGGCCGGATTATAGGTCAGCCATCTGATGACGTCGGCGTCGGAGATATTGATCCCCATTCGCCGCCCGTCGGCCTGCGCCTTTGCCGCCTCTTGGTTCAGGCGCTGGATCTGGTTTTCATCGTCTGAGTGAATGATCGTGCACGCACCGGAGTTGTGGATGAGTGCGGCATTTTCCGGAATGGCGTCATAGGCCTCCATCTTGAAGCCCCACCAATCGGCCCATACCGCCGAACAAACGCCGTTGTCGCGGAGCAAGTCAGCGATCTTATAGCTTTCAACCGCATGGTGGAATGTCGATACTTTATAACCGAATTCCTTGGCCATATCCATGACGAGCGCCATTTCGTCGGCGCGGTAGCAATGGTTATGGATCAGAATCTCGCCATCGAGCACGCCAGCAAGCGTTTCCATGCCCAAGTCGCGGGTGAACTCTTTTCCGCTGTCACGCTTTTTCTTGTAATCCTGCGCCTTGATCCACGTCTGCCGGTTGACCGCAAGATTGCCCATCCGTGTCGATGGCATCCGGCCTTTGCTGCCATAAACGCGCTTGGGGTTTTCGCCGCAGGCCATTTTCAGGCCATAAGGCGCGCCAGGGAATTTCATCCCTTGCACGGTGCGTGCGTAAACATTCTTTAATGTCACCGAACGCCCGCCCATGAGGTTTGCCGAACCCGGCAAGATTTGTAAGCTGGTCACGCCGCCGTTCGCCAGCGCACGGCTGAACCCGGGATCTTGCGGCCAGACGCTATGTTCGGCCCACACTTCTGGCGTCGTTGGCGACGTCGCCTCGTTTCCGTCGTTGTGCGCCTCGACCGAAGGCGTCGGGTAATCACCGAGGTGCGAATGGATGTCGATAATCCCGGGAGTCACGTATTTGCCCGTGCCGTCGAAAACCGTTATATCGGCGGGGATTGGCGTGGCTGGTCCGCCAACACTGCTGATCTTGCCGGCTGACATGAACAAGACGCCGTTGTCGATGCGGTCGCCCTCACCATCAAAAATAGTGACGTTGCGGATCGCCGTCGGTGCGCCGGGGTAGGCTTTGTAAGTCGACGGATACGGCGCTTCGGCCTTAGCCAACGGCTTGTCCGAGGCCGATGCCGTCTCCGGTTTATCGGCGGTCGAACACGCCGCAATACCAAGCGGAA
>JANLRW010000214.1:0-11495 GCA_031361925.1 Sphingomonadales bacterium | reverse complement strand
TGCTCGGCGCGAGCTATAAGTTCTAATGGACTAGACGAGAGGCCCCCGTCGCGTAACAACGTGGCGGGGGCCTTTTTCATGGGCGGACGAAATGGACGCAGGTCTGAAACAGATTATCATTGTTGGCGGTGGAACAGCAGGTTGGATGGCCGCTGCTGCGCTTGCGCGCTTTTTGGGCCCGTCATATAAAGTTCGCCTGATTGAATCCGACGAGATCGGCACGGTCGGCGTTGGCGAGGCGACTATTCCAGCTATCCAGCTGTTCAACCAAAGTCTCGGCATTGACGAGAATGAATTTATCCGCGCAACGCAAGGTTCGTTCAAGCTTGGTATTGAATTTGCCGGATGGACCGAGCCCGGACACACATACATCCATGCTTTCGGGCAAGTCGGGCGCGGATTGGGGTTGCTTCCCTTCCACCAATATTGGCTTAGGCATCACCAGAATGGCGGCACATCCTCGCTTTGGGATTATTCGCCGTCGGCGTTGGCGGCTGCCGAAAACCGGTTTGCCCGACCCGCAGAAAAGCCCGGTTCGCTGCCAAGCGGCGTCGCTTATGCCTATCATTTCGATGCCGGACTTTATGCGCAGTTCTTGCGTAAGTACGCGCAGGCCGGTGGCGTCACTCGCACCGAAGGTCAGGTTGTCGACGTCGCGCTTGATCCAGCGGATGGCTTTGTGACTTCAGTAAAGCTGGCATCGGGCGAGACGGTTGAAGGCGACCTGTTCATCGACTGCTCGGGCTTTCGCGGCCTTTTAATAGAGCAGGCGCTGCAAAGCGGCTACGAGGATTGGTCGAACTATTTGCCCTGCAACCGTGCGCTTGCGGTTCCCTGTGCCTCAGTGGACCCGCTGACGCCCTATACCCGCTCCACCGCGCGTGACGCGGGTTGGCAATGGCGCATCCCGCTGCAGCACCGCACGGGCAATGGTTATGTTTATTGCAGCAATTTTGTCAGCGACGCCGACGCGACCGATACGCTTCTGTCCAATCTCGACGGTGAAGCACTTGGCGAACCCCGTCAGCTGCGCTTCGTCACTGGCAAGCGTCGGAAAATCTGGAACAAAAATGTCGTCGCGTTGGGGCTTTCGAGCGGCTTTCTCGAACCGCTGGAATCGACTAGCATCCACCTCATCCAGGCGGGGATCGCCAAACTGTTGGACTTCTTCCCTACCGATGGTTTCGACGGTGCAGATATTGAAGCGTTCAATCGACAGATGGATTTTGAATTCAGCGCCATCCGCGATTTCATTATCCTGCATTACAAAGCCAATAATCGCCCGGGTGCGTTCTGGAAGCAATGCCGTGAGATGGCGATTCCCGATAGCCTTTCCGCCAAGATCGACTTGTTCAAGGCCAATGGCCGGATTGTTCGGTTTAATGAGGAGTTATTTACCGAACTCGGCTGGTTGCAGGTGATGTGGGGTCAGGGGCTCAGGCCTAAGGGCCACCACCCGCTTGCCGAACAGCTCACACCAGAACAGCTCGCAGAGTTCATGGCCGTTTCACACAAACACGCCGCGCATATCGCTAGCCAAATGCCTGCCCATAACGACTATATAGCCGCCACGTGCGCGGCCCCTCCCCACGAAATCAAAAAGGCTCTGCCATGAAAGTGAAACTGCTTGCTAGCCTGATCGCGTTGACGCTCGCGACCCAAGTGGCTGCGCAAACCTACCGCGACCGTCTGCCCGAGGATGAGGTTATTTATTTCGTGCTGCCCGACCGCTTTGAGAATGGTGACGTCAAAAATGATAATGGCGGCTTGAAAGGTGACAGGCTGCAAACCGGTTTCGACCCGGCACATAAGGGCTTTTATCATGGTGGCGACCTGAAGGGGCTAATAAAACGCCTGAATTATCTCGAAAAGCTCGGCGTGACTGCGATCTGGGTTGGACCGATCTTCAAGAACAAGCCGGTGCAGGGACCGCCGGGCAATGAATCTTCTGGTTACCACGGGTACTGGATTAACGATTTTACCAAAGTTGATCCGCATCTTGGCACCGATGCCGATTTCAAGGCACTGGTCGATGCTGCGCATGGTCGGGGCATGAAAGTCTATATGGACATTATCGCCAACCACACAGCCGACGTGATCAAATACCGTGAATGTGTGCCTGACAAAAACTGTCCCTACCGTAGCCGGGCCGATTATCCGTATAACCGCAAAGGCGGCATAGCGGGCGCTAACATCAACGCTGGTTTTGCGGGTGACGCTGTGCAGACAGCAGACAATTTCGCAAAGCTTACCGACCCTAGTTACGCGTATACCCCTTATATTCCCAAAGGCGAGGAAAACGCCAAGTTTCCGGCTTGGCTCAACGACCCGAAGCTTTACCATAACCGCGGCGATTCCAATTTTTACGCCGAAGACTCACAACATGGCGATTTCGCAGGCCTCGACGACCTGATGACCGAGCATCCGCGGGTGATTGACGGTATGATCGAAATTTTTGGCGGCTGGATCGACAAATATGGCATCGACGGTTTTCGGATTGACACCGCTCAGCATGTGAATCCCGAATTTTGGGTTGCCTTCGCGCCCGCTATGCTCAAGCGAGCAGCCGACCGTGGAATTCCGAATTTCCATATCTTTGGCGAGGTGTTTACGAGCGATCTCGATCCGGCGCGGCTGGCGACCCACACTCGGACGTCGAAGCTGCCATCGGTGCTCGATTTTGCTTTCGCCCGCGCTGTTATCGACACCGCAGGCGGCACCGCGCCAACCGAGCATTTGCGCAAGCTGTTTTTTGCCGACCCGATCTACGAAGGCGGCGAGGCAGGTGCGATGCGGTTGCCGACGTTCCTTGGCAACCATGATGCCGGCCGTTTCGCAATGTTTGTCCGCCGCAACAATCCAAAGGCCGATGAAACTGAAGTCTTAAAAAGGGTCGAGCTCGGTCATGCGATGTTGATGACATTGCGCGGGGTGCCCACAATTTATTCGGGCGACGAGCAAGGGTTTGCCGGGGACGGCGGTGACCAAGATTCGCGCGAATCGTTATTCGCCAGCAAAGTCGCCAGCTATAATGACAACAAGTTGGTCGGCACTTCAAAAACCACGGCCACCGACAGCTTCGACGAAAAGCATCCTTTGTTTGCCGCAATCGCAAGGCTTGCCAAGATTCGCAAGGATACGCCAGCACTTCGACGCGGACATCAGATCGTGCGGGCCTTCTCCGACAAGCCTGGTTTGTTTGCGATTTCGCGGATCGACCCTGACAATCAGCGCGAAGTGTTGCTCGCCTTTAATACCTCCCCCGCTCCGATCAGCGCGCAAGTGTTAGTCAACAGCAAATCTTCAGGATTTAGTTCTCTTGTCGGCATTTGTGCTCCCGCCTCTTCTGCTCCGGGAAGCGTTACAGTATCCCTCCCCGCCTTTGGCTATGCTGTCTGCGCGGCCCAATAAATGACCGACCCTGCAATCCTAACCAGCGCAGCAGCAGCGCGTCCGTGGTGGCGCGGTGCAACTATTTACCAGGTCTATCCGCGCAGCTTTGCCGATTCCAACGGCGACGGCATCGGTGATTTGCCAGGGATCACCGGCAAGCTCGATTATGTCGCGTCACTTGGCGTCGATGCCGTCTGGCTATCGCCCTTTTTTACTTCGCCGATGAAGGATTTTGGCTACGACGTTGCCGATTATTGCGGCGTTGATCCCATATTCGGGACATTGGCTGATTGCGATGCGCTGATTGCGAAAGCCCATGATCTCGGGCTGAAAGTCTTGATCGATCAAGTCTATTCGCACACCTCCGACTTGCATGGCTGGTT
The DNA here is from genome assembly GCA_031361925.1 of Sphingomonadales bacterium. GTDB lineage: Bacteria > Pseudomonadota > Alphaproteobacteria > Sphingomonadales > Sphingomonadaceae > Sphingorhabdus_B. The sequence goes on along the minus strand of JANLRW010000214.1, from coordinate 7,719 downwards.
TGCCGAAAGCCGAACCAGCAACAACAACGCGAAGGCTGACTGGTATGTCTGGGCCGATGCGAAACCCGACGGCACGCCGCCCAACAATTGGCAATCGGTCTTTGGTGGACCGGCGTGGACTTGGGATGCGCGGCGCGGCCAATATTATATGCACAATTTCCTCAGTTCGCAGCCCCAACTCAATGTGCATAATGTGGCGGTGCAGGACGCATTGCTCGGTGTTGCGAAATTTTGGCTAGATCGCGGCGTTGACGGATTCCGCGTCGATGCGATCAATTTTGCGATGCACGATCCGAAGCTAAGAGATAACCCTGCTGCCCCAGCTGGTAACGGCATCCGGACGCGCCCATTTGATTTTCAGCTAAAGGTCCACAATCAATCGCACCCCGACATACCTTTGTTTATTGAGCGAATCAGGGCGCTGACCGACAGCTATCCGGGGCGTTTTACCGTTGCTGAAGTCGGCGGAAACGAACCGGACCGCGAAATGAAAGCGTTTACGGCGGGCGACACCCATTTCAATAGCGCCTATGGGTTCAACTTTCTCTACGCCGAACAATTGACCCCCGCTTTAGTACGCGAGGCGTTGGAAGCATGGCCTGACGAGGAAGGCGTTGGTTGGCCCACATGGGCGTTTTCCAACCATGACGCCCCGCGTTGGATAAGTCGCTGGGCACCAGCCGAAGCGCAAGACGCTTACGCGCGGATGGCCATGCTATTGTTTGCAAGCCTGCGCGGAAATGTCATTTTGTGGCAGGGCGAAGAACTTGGCTTAACGCAAGTCGATATCCCGTTCGAAAAGTTGCAGGACCCCGAAGCGATTGCCAACTGGCCGTTGACGCTGAGCCGCGATGGAACCCGAACGCCAATGCCTTGGGCGGCGGCAGAGAAAAATTGTGGCTTTACCAGCACCGAACCTTGGCTACCACTTGGCGAAGATCATCCCACGAAGGCGGTTGACCGGCAGAATATTGATGCCGCTTCGCTGCTCACGCTGACCCGCGAACTGCTTGCGTTCCGCAACGCTCACGAGGCTATGCTGGTTGGCGATTTGAACATGGTTGAAGCACATGGGAACTTGTTAGTTTTTGAACGAGCAAGCGCCAACCAGCTTCTGGCCTGTGCTTTTAACTTGGGAACGGACACGATCACATGGCAGCCGCCGCAACCTGACCGTTGGCGCATCATCAAGACTGTCAATGGAGAAGCTGGTTGGGCACTTGGGCCCTATGGGGCATGGGTAGCTGAACGGATCGCTTAAGGAGAACTCATTATGGTATCGCTGTTCCGTTCTGCATTGATGGCGCTTGGATTTTTGCTGACGCTGTTACCGGAGACGGTGCGCGCCGAAACCGTTGCCGAAGCGACATCGCCCGGCAAAATCTTGTCGGTCGCAATTGAAATGAGCGGCGAAGGTCGGCCCGGCTACCGGATCATGCGCAATGGCAAGGAACTGATCGGCGAGTCACGTGTGGGGTTCATTTTTACCGATGCGCCGAAAATCGACCGCAATATGACTTTGGTATCCAAAAAAACGAGCAGCTTTGACGAGACTTGGGATCAGCCTTGGGGTGAATGGAAGACAATTCGAAATCATTACAATGAATTGTTCGTTACTTTTCAGGAGAAGTCCGCAAGCAAGCGCATTTTGAACATGCGGTTCCGGATTTACGATGACGGCGTCGGTTTCCGATTTGAATTCCCAAAACAGCCCAATTTGAAAACTGCAAACATTCAGGAAGAGCTCACCCAGTTCAACGTAACTGAAGAAGCAACCGCATATTGGGTGCCGGCCATCGAACACAACCGTGAAGAATATATCTATAATACGACGCCGCTGAAGGAAGTTGGTCTCGCTCAGACGCCGATGACGATAAAAACAGTTGGTGGCACGCATATCGCATTCCACGAGGCCGCTTTGGTTGATTATTCGGCGATGAACATCCAAAAGGTCGAACGCGGGCTTTTGAAGGCTGTTCTGACGCCCTCTGGCTCGGGACCCAAGGTTGTTCGTAGCCTGCCCTTCAACACGCCTTGGAGGACCATGCAAATTGCCGATAATGCCGCAGGGTTATATCATTCACAGCTTATTTTGAACCTTAATGAACCTAACAAACTTGGCGATGTTTCGTGGGTCAAACCCCGCAAATATATGGGCATTTGGTGGGGAATGCACCTTGATAGCCAAAGCTGGGCATCGGGTCCAAAACACGGCGCTACGACGGTAAACGCCAAAACGATGATCGACTTTGCATCGAAGCATAATTTTAGCGGGTTGCTGGTCGAGGGATGGAATTTGGGCTGGGACGGCGACTGGTTCGCCAATGGAGACGAGTTCAGCTTTACTAAGGCCTACCCCGATTTCGACATTAAGGCCGTTACCGATTATGGCCGCAAAAAGGGCGTGACGCTGATCGGTCATCATGAAACGTCGGCGAACGCTGCGCATTATGAGGCTCAAATGGAGGATGGTTTCAAACTCTATCAAAGCCTTGGTATAGACAGCGTCAAGACGGGTTACGTATCAGACGCTGGTGGTTTTCGCGTAAAGCGACCGGACGGCTCTATTGCATTCGATTGGCACGAAAGTCAGGCGTCGGCCGTCCACCATCTCAAAGTCGTCGAGACTGCCGCTAAATATAAGGTCGCAGTCAATCCGCATGAGCCAATCAAAGACACCGGATTGCGTCGGACCTACCCCAATTGGATCAGCCGCGAAGGCGCACGCGGCATGGAATATAATGCTTGGGCAGAACCTAAAAATCCGCCCGAGCATGAAGCCATATTGGCATTCACCCGAATGCTCGCCGGGCCGATGGATTTCACTCCGGGGATATTGAGCCTCAAAGGTCGTGGTGGTAGCGACATCTTATCGACTGAGGCCAAGCAGCTTGCTTATTATGTTGTCATCTATTCGCCAATCCAGATGGCAGCAGACCTGCCTGAAAATTACGCAAAGCATATGGATAGCTTCCAGTTCATCAAGGACGTCGCGGTTGATTGGGATGATACCCGCGTTCTGGCAGCTGAAATCGGTGACTATGTTGCGATTGCGCGCAAAGCCAAGGGCACGGGCCAGTGGTTTTTGGGCGCAATGGGTGACGAGCAACCACGAAGCGTCACGGTGCAACTCACCTTCCTCGATCCTTCCAAAAACTACACGGCAGAAATTTACCGTGATGGCGACGATGCCGATTACCGCACTGAAAAACGCCACTCGATTGTGATTGAGAAAAAATCGGTGAAGGCTGGCGATAACATGACACTGAAAATGGCACCAGGCGGTGGGCAGGCAATCCGCTTTGTCGAGTCCGCGCGCAGATGATGAATCGGCGGACGTTTTTGGCATTGGCAGGCGCAGTCGGCGCATTGCCGACGTCCGCTTGGGCACAGGACCAAGGCAGTTTGGTCGATCTTGGTGCGGTCATGTCGAACAACATCACCGCAACCAAAGTGACCATCTGGCTGCCGCCCGGCTATCAAGCAAACCAGCGCCGTTATGGTGTCGTTTACATGCACGACGGACAAAATCTGTTTCTGCCCGAGCGTTCCAATTTCAACAAGGTCTGGGCTGCGGACAAGTCGGCGGTTCGGCTCATAGCCACCAACAAAACTGCGCCATTCATTATTGTTGGCATTGACCAACCCGGCGACGACCGATGGCGGCAGTATTTCCCGCATGTCTTGCGCGAAATGGTATCGCCCGATGTTCGCGAACAACTTGATAAGACCGCCCGAGGTCCCGTCATTTCCGACCAATATCTGCGCTTCATTGTCGAGGAATTAAAGCCCCTAATCGACAGGACGTACCGCACCAAACGCAACCGAAAGCACACTGCGATTATCGGATCAAGCATGGGCGGTCTCATTTCGCTCTACGCCATTTCAAAATATCCAAATGTCTTTGGTTGCGCCGGCGCGGTATCTACTCATCTGCCACTCGGTAATCCGGAGTGGAGCGACGCGCAACGCACCAGCATTTTCGGTGCGTGGAAACAATATGCCGCGCAGCAGTTGGGCAAACCCAAAGCAAGGCAAATATGGTTTGACCATGGGACCGAAACGCTCGACGCCTTTTACCAGCCCTATCAGGAAGTGCTAGATGCCGCTTTGGTTGAAAACGGCTGGCGCAATGGCCGGGATTTTTCGAGCACGGTGTATGTCGGTGCTCCGCACGAGGAAAATGCATGGGCGGCAAGAATGGATGACATATTTGGCTGGTTGCTGAGGGACTGGTCGTGATCGCTGCCGGCCACCGCTTTGTGATATTAGGCGGCGGCACTGCCGGCTGGATGGCGGCCTGCCTGATTGCCAAACATTGGCCACAGCACCAAGTAACTGTCATCGAATCGCCCGATATTGGTATTATCGGAGTAGGCGAAGGTTCCACGCCACAACTGAAAGCGTTTTTTGATACCCTAGGACTATCCGAAGCCGAATGGATGCCGCGGTGCAACGCGACCTATAAAACAGGGATTAGCTTTCACGGCTGGTCCGACCGGCCGGGTTTTAAGAGTTATTTCCATCCGTTTCACACCGATCTCGACAGCTTCACCGAACCGCAATTCGCGTTTCATACCCGGGCCCGTCGTACCGGCCGCGACGTGTGGGCGCATCCGGACCGGTTTTTCCTGCCTGCAAAATTGGCAGCGGAACGTCTGGCACCGGTGGCTGCGGATAATTTTCCGTTCGAGATCGGCTATGGCTATCATTTCGACGCGGTGCTTGTCGGACAGTTCCTGCGCGATCATGCGGTCAAGACATTGGGGGTTGTGCATTTGGAACGCACCGTTTGCGACATCACACTCGGTGCTGATGGCAATGTTCAATCGCTCACGACTGATGACGGCGAGACTATATCAGGCGATGTTTTTCTAGATTGTTCAGGCTTTCGCGCTGTCATTATTCAAAAGGCTCTGGGTGAGCCATTTCGCCCATTCGCCGACAATCTTTTCAATGACCGCGCAGTGGCAATGCCGACAAACAACGATGCAGGCGAGGTCCGCAGCGAAACCCGGGCCACCGCACTGTCCGCCGGCTGGGCGTGGAATATCCCGCTGACCAACCGCACGGGCAACGGATACGTGTATTCTTCGCGTCATATTGATCAAAACGCCGCCGAAACCGAGTTACGGACCCATCTGGGGATGCTCGATTCCGTTGTGGATGCGCGCCACCTGCGCATGAACGTAGGCCGTGTCGAGCGAAGCTGGGTCAAAAACTGCCTTGCAGTTGGACTATCCCAGGGTTTTATCGAACCGCTAGAGGCGACCGCGCTCCACATCGTCCAAGCGACGGTTGAAGGATTTATCGACGCCTATGACAAAGGCGGCATGACCCCAGCGCATGCCGAAACCTTTAACGAAACCATAGCGCGCCGGTATGACGGCATCCGCGACTACATCGTTGCCCATTACCGCGTAAACCAAAGAACCGACAGCGAATATTGGCGCGAGAATGCCGGGAACAACAATCTGTCCGATAATCTGAAGTCGATTATGACGGCATGGTTCACCGGAACGGATTTGTCCGCAGAAATCGCAGAACGTGATATCGGTCGTTATTATAGCTCGCTGTCTTGGCATTGCTTACTGGCGGGCTACGGCACCTTTCCGGTGGACATTAAATTGCGTCCAGCCGAAGCTGAATTGGCGCTAGCTGATATGACGAAGATCGATAATTTCATTGCCCGTTGTGCCAAAAATTTCACACCGCATTCGCAAATGCTTGCGAAATTATCTCCCTAATTTTGTGACTTTTTAACCACCTGTGCTTATCAACCTCTCCGTCCGGACAGGCTGAACCACGGGAAACGGTGAATGTACAAAACCATGGTAATTTTCGGCACCCGGCCTGAGGCGATAAAACTGTTTCCGGTCATCAATGCTCTGAAGTCAAAAAATAATATTTTGTGCGAAGTATTAGTCAGCGCGCAACACCGCCAGATGCTTGACCAAGTGCTCACAATCAGCGGTATTGTCCCGGATTATGATCTCGACATCATGCGACCCGATCAATCGCTGGATGCTCTGACCGCGCGGTTACTGGAAACGATTGGTAGCGTGCTCGACACTGCAAAACCGGACCGTGTCGTCATACAAGGCGATACCGCTACAGCAATGACTGGCGCGCTTGCGGCTTATTACCGAAAAATTCCTGTAAGCCATGTAGAAGCAGGCCTACGCAGCTATAACATTTACCAACCATGGCCTGAAGAAGTGAACCGCAAGATTATTGGTAATATCGCTGACCAGCATTTTGCTCCGACCGAAGTGTCAGCTGCTGCATTAGCGGCCGAAGCGATCGCGGATGACACTATTTTTGTTACCGGAAACACGGTCATTGACGCGTTACATTGGGTGAACGACCGCATATCGCACTTTCCTGAATTAGCTGAGGGGTTGGCCGATATCGAAAAACGCTTTGCAGGCAAAAAAATCATCGGCATCACCACCCACCGGCGCGAAAACTTCGGCGATGGCATGAAAAATATTGCAGAAGCGATCAAAAGTATCGCCGCTCGTGATGACGTCGCGTGCATTTTCCCTGTCCATCTTAACCCCAATGTCCGCACGGTCATGGATCAGGCCCTAGGCGGTCTTGACAATGTCGCGATGATCGAGCCGCTAGACTACCCCCATTTCGCGAGGCTGCTCTCCATTAGCCACATAATGCTAACCGACAGCGGCGGCGTTCAAGAAGAGGCGCCCGCACTTGGCAAGCCAGTCTTGGTGATGCGCGACACTACCGAACGGCCTGAGGGCGTGACTGCGGGCACTGCCAAGCTGATTGGCACCGATAAAAACCGGATCATTTCCGAAATATTCACGCTTTTGGATGATAAAGCCGCATATTCAGCGATGGCGCGCGCGCACAATCCCTTTGGGGATGGTAAAGCCAGCCAGCGCATTGCGGAGATCATTGCTAATGCTAGTCGACAAAAAACCTGACGTTTGTGGTGTAGGTTTAGCTTATATCGGCCTGCCAACCGCAGCTGTTATCGCACGGTCAGGCTGCAAGGTGCTCGGCGTGGATGTTAACGCAGGCGTCGTTGACACAATCAACCGCGGCGAGATCCATATTGAGGAAGTCGATCTGGACGGGATGGTCCAAGACGCAGTTTCTAGGAAAAACGTCACTCACCGAGGAACCATTATCGCGCTGTGGAGATATTGTAGCAGTTCGCGCCGTCAGCCGTTAGGGGAGTTCGGCGGCGATACACTTCAAATACACCCACTGTTTTTTCCTGCCGATAATTGTTAGCAAGATAGCGTCTGAAATCTTCATTTCGGCGAAAAAAATCGGTCATTCTAAATCTCTTCGGATTTATGACCTGCCCCCTATTTTTGATTTGCGATAGAACAAGCGAAGGCGGATGACACATCATGTCAGTAACGGCTTGATAGCGTACTTCCGCCCCCACCCTTCCAAGCTGAGGCGTCATGGATGCGCCGTTGGCCCCTGTTTCAGCTTGGGCGATGGCCGAGACCATCCAATGAGCAAAATGGCGCGACGGCCAAGTCAAGTTGTAATCATCGACAAACGGAAATACCCTTTTCGGATCAGTAGTGAGTATCATCACGCTGCTCCCGCTAATCTCGTGCGCTAACAATTGTGGCATCTCATCCGCCCAAGTGTTTACATATGGTCCACGACCAATCCCAACCGCCAAAAACAAAATCGCTCCCATCGTCGCAAGCGGTCGCCTCGCCATTGTCG
>JANLRW010000210.1:0-2201 GCA_031361925.1 Sphingomonadales bacterium | reverse complement strand
CGCGACGGTACGACGCAACTGGTCTATAAGCACGCGGTTTCGACCGTGCAACCCGCGCACGCAGTGAACCTTGCTGAGTATAACCAAGGTCTTGACGAGGCGGATATTTGAGCGGATTTAATCGCAGCGACGACGACGATTTCGCTCGCGGCGCGCGCACCCTTATTGTTTATCCCGAGCTGTCTGGTCGTGCGTCGGTCGGCCCTGACGCGCGGCTCGAAGAGGCAACAGGCCTTGCGCTGGCGATTGGCCTCAACGTAGTCGGCACCAAGCATTACCGAGTCCGAAGCCCACGCGCTGTGACACTGATGGGGGGAGGGCAGGTCGATGAGATCGCTGCAATGGGCCGAGAATTGGCGATTGACCTACTGATTGTCGACGCCGGTTTAACTGCGATCCAGCAGCGCAATCTTGAAGACAAGACCGGCGTCAAAACCATTGATCGCACTGGATTAATCCTCGAAATCTTCGGCGAACGCGCGGTAACGGCGGAAGGGCGGTTGCAGGTCGAACTTGCCCATCTCGACTACCAAGCCGGTAGGCTCGTGCGAAGCTGGACCCACTTGGAGCGGCAACGCGGCGGTTTTGGCTTCCTGGGTGGTCCCGGCGAAACCCAGATCGAGGCTGACAGGCGGATGATCCGTGACCGGATGGCGCGGCTTCGGCGCGAATTGGAGGAGGTGAAACGCACGCGCTCGCTCCACCGCGCCCGCCGCAAACGTGCGCCTTGGCCCATTATCGCGCTGGTGGGCTACACCAATGCGGGAAAATCAACGCTGTTTAACCGGTTGACCAAGGCCACGGTGCTGGCGGAGGACATGTTGTTTGCCACGCTCGATCCGACGATGCGGCAGATAATGCTACCAGGTGTCGAGAAGGCGATATTGTCCGACACAGTTGGTTTTGTGTCCGATCTGCCAACCCAACTCGTCGCCGCTTTCCGGGCGACTTTGGAAGAGGTGATTTCCGCCGATATCGTCGTCCACGTCCGCGATATTTCGCATCATGAGAGCGATGCCCAGCGCGACGATGTGCTTTCGATTTTGCGCGATCTGGGGATTGGTACCGATGACGCTGGAAGCGCCACCAATATGATCGAATTGTGGAACAAGGCCGATCTGCTATCCGATGACAGGCGTCAAGAACTGGAGAATATTGCAGCGTGTAACGATGATATCCTTCTGATTTCTGCCGAAAAGGGCGAGGGGGTAGTCGCGTTACGGCAGTTGCTTTCCAGCCATATTGCTGCAGCAAACCAGACTCGTTCTCTGTCTTTGCGGTCCGACGACGGAGCGGCGCTGGCTTGGCTGCACGGCCGCGGCAAGGTCAGTAACCGAGTAGAGCAGGGTGACCGGATCAGCGTGGATGTATCGCTTAGTCATCAGCTTTGGGGGCAGTTCGACAAGCAGTTCGCGACCGAGAACTAGCGCTTTTCGTCGGCCTTCGCCCGTTGCCACAGTGCTTCTTTTTCATCCAGCGAAAGGGCCGCAAACGTGCTGCCAGCTACAGCCTCCATCGACCGGAAGCGGCGCTCAAATTTCGCAGTGCCTGCTTTCAATGCTGATTCGGCGTCGACGTTGAGGAAGCGGCACATGTTGACTACAGCGAACAACAGATCGCCTATTTCGTCGGTGCGTTCAGTATCTGAAGTAGCAGCTTCAAGTTCTTCGATTTCCTCAAATATCTTGGCTTTCGCACCAGCGATATCCGGCCAATCGAAGCCAGTTCGTGCCGCCCGTTTCTGGATTTTCTGCGCGCGTAACAACGCAGGCAAAGCGAGCGCCACACCTGATAATGCGCTGATGTCCGAATTGCCGCTGCGTTCTGTAGCCTTGATGCTCTCCCAATTGGTGACAACCGCACCGGCGCTGTCAGCTTTGGCGTCGGCAAAGACATGCGGATGACGTCGGATCATCTTATCGCAGATGCCGGTGATCACGTCCTGTAGCGTGAAAGCGTTTTGTTCTTCAGCCATCTTGCTGTGAAACACAACCTGGAGCAGCAAATCGCCGAGCTCGTCCTTAAGCGCAACAAGGTCATTGCGTTCGATGGCATCAGCGACCTCATAGGCTTCTTCGATTGTATACGGCGCGATGCTCGCAAAATCCTGCTCGACATCCCAAGGGCAACCGCCATTTGGGTCGCGTAACCGCGCCATTATGTCGGCGAGCGGGGTGATGTTTGGTGCATTGATCTTAGAC
>JANLRW010000085.1:0-14656 GCA_031361925.1 Sphingomonadales bacterium | reverse complement strand
TTTTCGAGAGATTAGCGTTTATGGCGCGGCGGCAGGGTGGTTAGTCAAATCACATAAGCAATTTCAAAGTCGCCCCAGCGCTGGCCGTTGATCCGCAGCGGCACGTACACGTTGCGCACGATTTTATATGTTTTGCCGTCGCCTTCGTGGCGATAAACCGCCATCATATAATCTTGCTCGCTGGCCTTGGCTACGATGTCGATACCGTCAAACAATATACGCCCGTTGCGGCAATACCGTGTGTCATGGGCGAGATCGCCAGTCGGCTCTCGTGAAAATTCTTTGAGGTGAATTGGCAAGAAGCCTTTTCGGCTTGTCGGAACGACCGATAAAATAGCGCGCGGATTGCGCGCTTTGACCGACTCAATCACAGGTTGCCAGTTGCGTTCGGCCCACTCGGTCATTCTTGACCTGAACCGTGGCGGATTGCTCCCCGCAATTTGCTGCAAATCGGCGTCGAACAATTCGTCCATTTTGAGCGAACCATTCAAAATTGCCGCTTCGGTGATCTCGACTATCTTGCTTGCTTCCGCCTGGGCCAAGTGCACGAATTCCATATCATCGTTCGAAAAGCCGCTGTGCACAAGATGATCAAACATACGGTTTGCTTGCGATTCAAGATCAATCATCTGTTGATGGGCATCGCCCACGGCGCCAAATAGTTCGCCATTTGCATCTGAAACAGCATCGCGAACCCTCTGCGATTCAACCAGGCTATTGTGGATTGCCGCAGTATTGTCGGCAATTTCACAGTTATGTGCACCCACTTGGCCCACAATATTGCTTACCCCGTTGATCAAAGTCTGCAAATTGGCAAATTGCTGCTGGGCGATGCCGCTGCTTGCAATACCATCTTCGATCTGGCCGACAAATTTCGATGCTTCGTTAGACAGTGAATTGACCGTGCCCGTAATTTCCACCGCTGCTTTGCGAGAATCGAGTGCCAGCTTTTTCACCTCGCTGGCGACTACGGCGAAGGTTTGCCCTGCGTCTCCCGCCTTTTCCGCCTCGATCGCAGCATTGAGCGCCAGCATATTGGTCGTTCGCGCAATGGTGTCGATGGATTGGGATACGCGTTTGACCTGATCCATGGCCGCGGCAAAATCAGTGATATGGGTCCCAAGGCTTTCAATTAACGAAATCATTTGCGCGAAACGCTCCATCGAAATCTCGATGGTTTCTGCGCCACTGCGAAGTTTAGCTACGGCCGCTTCGGACAGGCTCTGGGCTTCAGATGTTGCTTGCGTAACATTGGCAATGTCGGTGTCGAGCCGCAACGTCAGCTCGGTCAGCTCACTATGTTGCGACTTCAACCAGTCAGCAGACGCCAACGCCTTTTCCAAAACGCCAGCGGCGTCGGCGCATCCAACGGTGACATCGCCACAAATACGGGCCGTTTGTTCGATCCAGCGATTTTCCTGAACCTCGATTTTTTCCATTTTCACTGTTGCGCAACCCTTTGTGGTTTTGTTGCAGTCGGCCTATCGGAATATGGTTATCGCTTGGTTAACCATCAGCAGGTTGACGCGCGCAACGCGAAACGTCAGAAGCTTAAGCGAACGATTAAAGGATCATGACAGTGTTTTTCTCCTTCATGGAAGAGCTGCGTAGCGCCGGAATTTCGGCATCTTTGAAGGAGCATTTGGCGCTGTTAGAGGCATTGGATGCCGATGTGATTTCGCAGTCACCCGAAGAATTTTATTATTTGGCGCGCACGACGTTGGTGAAGGACGAGGCCCTGCTTGACCGGTTCGATCAAGTGTTCGGTAAGGTTTTCAAAGGCATATTTACCGAATATGGCCAGAATCCCGTCGATATTCCTGCCGATTGGCTGAAAGCAATTGCTGAAAAATATCTCAGCGCCGAAGAAATGGCCGCTATTGAAAAAATGGGCAGCTGGGACGAGTTGATGGAGACGCTGAAAAAGCGGATCGAGGAGCAAGAGAAGCGCCATCAGGGCGGTAACAAATGGATCGGCACTGGTGGTACTTCGCCTTACGGTAATGGCGGCTATAATCCCGAAGGCGTCCGGATTGGCGGGGAATCGAAGCATAAGCGCGCAGTCAAGGTGTGGGAAAAGCGTGAATTTCAGAATCTCGACCAGACCCGTGAACTTGGTACCCGCAATATCAAGATCGCAATGCGCCGCTTACGGAAATTTGCCCGCGAGGGTGCCGCCGAAGAACTTGACATAAATGCAACGATCAATGGCACTGCGCGCCAAGGTTGGCTCGACATCCAGATGCGACCCGAACGGCGCAACGCGATAAAATTGCTATTGCTGCTGGACGTTGGTGGGTCGATGGACCCGTTTATCAAACTTTGTGAAGAATTATTCAGTGCAGCGACCAGCGAATTCAAAAATCTTGAATTTTTCTATTTCCACAACTGCCCCTACGAAGGCGTTTGGAAGGATAACCGCCGCCGCTTTTCGGAACGCACCCCGATGTGGGACATCCTCCACAAATTCCCCCACGACTATAAAGTCGTGATGGTTGGCGACGCGTCGATGAGTCCCTATGAAATCACGCACCCGGGCGGTTCAGTCGAGCATTTCAACGAGGAATCGGGCGCGGTGTGGATGCACCGCATCACCAACACCTATCCGGCAACGGTGTGGCTCAATCCGGTGCCCGAAAAACAATGGGGCTATTCGCAGTCAACCAAGATCATCAAAGAACTGATGACCGACCGGATGTATCCGCTGACGATTGAGGGTCTGGACAACGCGATGCGCGAACTGGTCCGCAAGCACGGGCATTAAGGCTATTCCGCTGAAGTTACCCGGTTTACCGCACGTTTGACTTTATAGTCGCCAGCCTTCGCTGCCCGTCCGAGCCAGTAGCTTGATTTTTCCGGATTTGCGGTCAGCACGCTGTTAGATTGGTAGAGATATCCCAGCAGATACATCGAGGGAGCGTCGCCAGCCTCAGCCGCTGCGGTAAACCAGTTTAATGATTTTAGTGCATCGGTTTCAACTGCGGTGCGTCGGCCAAAGGGCAACCGCCCATGCGCGTACAGCTGCCCCAGCGCGCGCATGGCGATAACATCACCGTCGGCGGCAGCATTTTTCAAAGAGCTGATGGCTTGTTCCGATTTGTTTTGTTCGAAGAGCACATATGCTTGGCTTATTGCATCTCTGGCCTCGGGCCAAACATAGCGTGGTTCGTTTACGCCGCCCATTGGAGACACGAAACGATCAGCAGGATGAACAACCCGGTATTCCGAAACATCGCGCGCTACAGCAGGCGTCATCACCAAACCCAAAGCTGAAAGCCCCAAAACGAAAGATAACTTCATCAGGTTCCTCCCTCAGTAATTCGCTACCCCTTGAAAGAGACTACGCTTTTGAAATAATCTGTCAATAACCTTTGTTTTTCGGTAACTTATAAAATTAATATAGAAGATATGGCTGCCGTTCATCCAACCACGCTCGTTCGTCAAACGACGTAACGGCGTCAAGATCGTCCGCAGTCGAGGCTTCATTATCGACCCATTCGCGTAATCCAGGACCGCCATTAATCACGTCGATTGCCAGCTTGCCGAATTCATATTCATACGGAAAATCGCGCCATAGATCATAATCAGCATAAAGCCGCCTGATTGCCTTGAATGCCAATGCCTGGACCCGCCAAGGCTTGAACGCGTCATGATCATAGCCCGGACCTTCCGCATGAATATGCACGCCGTGACACAGCCTGTGGACATGTTTGTGGAAAGTCGGCTCAAACCAGATTTCGCGCAAGGCGCAACCTGTCAGCCACTGCGGCGCAAAGGCCCGCATTTCGGCGATAACTGCGCGGGCATCAATGTCGGGTGCGCCAAATATCTCCAGTGGCCGCGTGGTTCCCCTGCCCTCTGACAACGTGGTGCCTTCCAGCAATACAGTCCCTGCATAAGCGCGCGCCATATTGATGTTCGGGGCGTTCGGGCTGGGGTTAATCCATAGGCGATCCGCAGGCCAGCCAAAGCCTGGCGCAGCGTCAGGTTCATACCCTTCCACTACGATAACGCGGTAATCGACGTCGATTTTGTAATGGTCGACAAAATATTGGCCAAGTTCGCCAAGCGTTAGCCCGTGCCGCATGGGGAATGGTCCAGCGCCGACGAAGCTCTCCCGGCCAACAAGCAGCGTAAGCCCTTCAACCGGACGTCCTGCCGGATTAGGCCTGTCCAATACCCACACCGATTTTCTATGCTCCGCTGCGGCTTCGAGCATGTAAAGCAACGTCGTGATGAAGGTATAAATCCGGCACCCCAGATCCTGCATGTCGATCAGAATAATATCGAATGTCCCCATCGACTGCCCGGTCGGGCGGCGGACTTCGCCGTAGAGGCTGAAGATCGGAATGCCGTGGACGGGGTCGGTAAAGTCAGGCGACTCCATCATGTTATCCTGTTTGTCGCCGCGCAGGCCATGCTGTGGACCGAAAGCAGCAGTGACGTTGATGTCACCAAGTGCCGCCAGCGCGTCGAGCGAGTGTGTCAGGTCGGCGGTTACCGACGCCGGATGGGCGAGTAATGCGACACGTTTGCCCTTTAACGGTGCGCGTAGTTCTTGTTCTGCAATGAGCCTATCAATTCCGAATTTCATAGCGCGCGTGGTGCCTCCAGTTGTAGCGCAAAGCAATCCTTATGATGGAAATCAGGCTTCCCGGGCGGATGCGCCAGCGCCCAGTAAGATTTAGTGCCGTCGGTTTCCTCAACCACCGCCGAAAGGCCCAGCATAAATGGACCTTCGTGCCAGCCACCGGGTAAATCGAATTCGGCATTGAGCGCAAAATGGCTTTCGGAATAATCGCATGTTATCCGCGGTTTCTTAACCAACTCCTCGGCCATGCCCTTTCGATAACCTGAAAAGCGGAAAAGCGCCCATTCGGTCGAAGGTGAAAAATTATATTCGACGTACCGGTCGTCGTTCGCCCGCTTTATGAAAAGTTCGAAACAGGTGGTTTGCCACAAGCGGTCGGACCGGACGGGCTCATGTGGTTCGGGAAGCAGCAGATGGCTGGTATCGCATTCCACCGCATAACGCGCAAACAACCGACCGTTGCCTGCGGTGCGGACCTCTACATCAACATGATCCGCCTTGAGCGGTGGAGTCGATGGATGACATATCAACCGGATTTCGCTCATCGGAATGTTGGCCAATGTCAAACTCCATGCTAGGCGCCGCAGCATATGACTGCTTACCAATCCGATCTCTTACGCCTCCTCGACGAGCGTGGCTATATCCACCAAGCAACCGATGCCGCTGCGCTTGACGCTTTGGCATCTAAGGAGATTGTTCCCGGCTATATCGGCTTCGACGCGACTGCGCCATCGCTTCATGTCGGTAGCCTCGTGCAAATCATGCTGCTGCGGCGGATGCAGCAGGCGGGGCACAAACCCATCGTCCTGATGGGCGGCGGCACTAGCAAAATCGGCGACCCGAGTTTTAAAGACGAAGCGCGTAAAATTCTCACGACAGATTTGATCAGTGACAACATCGCCTCGATCAAGCGGATATTCGAGCGATTTTTGACCTTTGGTGATGGCCCCACCGACGCGGTTATGCTCGATAATGCGCAATGGCTCGACCGCCTCGAATATATCCCATTCCTGCGCGATGTCGGCCAGCATTTTTCAATCAACCGGATGCTGAGCTTCGATTCGGTGAAGTTGCGCCTCGACCGTGAACAATCGCTCTCATTCCTTGAATTCAACTATATGATATTGCAGGCTTATGATTTCATGGAATTGTCGCGCCGCGCGGGTTGCCGGTTGCAAATGGGCGGTTCGGATCAATGGGGCAATATCGTCAACGGCATCGAACTGGCGCGCCGGATGGACGGTACCGAAGTTTTTGGCGTCACCACCCCGCTGATCACCACTGCGGACGGCGGCAAAATGGGCAAGACTGTCTCGGGTGCGGTCTGGCTGCACGAAGACCAGTTGTCGGCCTATGATTATTGGCAGTTCTGGCGCAACACCGACGACCGCGATGTCGGGCGTTTCCTCCGGCTATTTACGGACTTACCGCTAGATGAGATCGAGCAGCTTGAAAAACTTGATGGCGCAGAAATCAACGCCGCCAAAATCGCCCTTGCCAATGCAGCGACTGCAATGTGCCGCGGGCTCGACGCAGCTGTTACCGCAGCGGAAACGGCTCGCAAAACCTTCGAGGACGGCGCATCGGGTGACGATTTGCCGGTCGCGTCGGTCGCAGGCGCGATATCGCTCATCGACGCGATGATTGCGCTCGATTTTGTCGCTTCAAAGAAGGAGGCAAGACGGCTGATTCAAGGTGGCGGTGCTCGCGTTGGCGGTGAAGCCGTTTCCGATGAAGAGATGGTTATCGACCCAGTTGCTAACGCCATTAAAATCTCAGCGGGTAAGAAAAAGCACGGGTTAATTAAATTTTTGTGATACTTAGCGGGTAATTGTAGCGCCTTATCTGCTTTACCAATTATTTGTAACTTCCTGTCATATTGATGATCTCGAAAATAATAATGAGGTCGCTCGACATGGGGCAGGTTGCGCCAAACATCAATGATGACTTAGATTTACGCAGGGCGGCCCGTCACCGCGCCGATCACAAGGTTATTGCCGAAAGCAAAGCGCATGGCGATCAAACGATCCATATCGTCAACATTTCCGCACATGGTTTCATGATCGACGACAACCCGGTTTACGAACGTGGAGATCGTGTCGAGCTTCGTTTGCCGGCAATTGGCCGGTTAGAGGCGTTGGTCATCTGGACTGTAGAGAAACGAGCAGGCTTTCAGTTTGAACGCGTCGTTCGTTTGCCTGATTTCCTCTCGCTGTTGGACCACATCAGCCCAAAGCACCGTTAACCGCCGCGAAGCGTTGCAATTCCGGCGTCGCGTTCAAACAGATATAGCGCGACTCTGGCAGCCTTGCCCCGCGACGCGGCTAGGCCGCCATCCCGGTCCAGCAATAACCGCGCATCGTCGGCGGCAACCCCGATCAGTTCGCGCACCTGTTCCGGCGTGGCGACTCGGAACGGACTTTCGCCCGACTGCCGTGTGCCGAGCATTTCGCCGGCACCGCGCAATTTCAGATCTTCCTCGGCGATGCGGAAACCGTCGTTGGTTTCGCGCATCAGTGCGAGGCGGGCACGCGCCGTTTCGCCAATTTGTGCGCTGCGAACAAGTAAGCAGACTGACTTCTCCGCACCACGCCCCACACGTCCGCGCAATTGGTGGAGTTGCGCCAACCCAAACCGGTCAGCCGCTTCGACAATCATCAGGCTGGCATTGGGGACATCTACGCCGACTTCGATAACCGTGGTCGCGACTAACAACCGCGTTTCGCCATTAATAAAGCGCTCCATGACGGCATCTTTTTCTGGCCCACGCATCCGGCCATGCACGACTGCGACCTGATTGCCAAAACGCAGCTTGAGTAGTTCGGCACGCTGCTCGGCAGCGGCAAGGTCGCTATTTTCGCTTTCTTCGACCAACGGGCACACCCAGAAAGCCTGCTTATTGGAGGCTAAATGCCGGGCAACGCCGTCGATAATCTCTGGTAAACGCTCTTGTGAAATCACCCGCGTTTCCACCGGCGTCCGGCCCGGCGGCAGTTCATCCAATACCGAGCTATCCATATCGCCATAAGCGGCAAGCGCAAGACTACGCGGGATTGGCGTGGCGGTCATCACCAGCAGGTGCGGAACACCCCTGCCCTTGCGTGAAAGCATCAGCCGCTGCGACACACCGAAACGGTGCTGCTCGTCTATCACCGCGACCGCCAATGCCTTATAACTTACTGCTTCTTGAAATATCGCGTGGGTGCCGACCAGGATATGGATTGAACCGTCAGCCAGCCCCATCAGCGTCGCCTCACGTAATTTGCCTTTCTCACGACCTGTCAAGATCGCGATATTGACGGGCAGTCCCGAGAGCAATTTCTGCAAACTCGCAAAATGTTGCCGCGCTAGGATTTCGGTCGGTGCCAGCATCGCCCCCTGCATCCCCGATTCAACCGCCCGCAGCAGCGCCATCACGGCTACCATCGTCTTGCCCGCGCCGACATCGCCTTGCAGCAAACGAAGCATCGGTCGTGATTGCGCGAGATCCCCCTCAATCTCTCCGATAGTTCGCTTCTGCGCGTTAGTTAGCGCGAATGGCAGTTGCAACCGGCCTACCAAAGACCCGTCACCGCCCACCGGCACAGCGCTGCGTTTGTCCATCGCCGCCCGGATCAGCCGCATAGCCAGCTGGTTCGACAGCAGTTCGTCGTAAGCCAATCTGTCCCGTGCCGCCTGATCATCTTTGCGGTGGGCGGTGTGCAGCGACTCCGCCCAAGACCCCCAACCACGCGCCGTCAGCAAGCTCGGTTCGACCCATTCGGGCAGCACCGGAATATGCTCGAGCACCGAAGCCGCCAATTGGCCCATCCGCCGGTTAGTCAATCCCTCCGACAACGGGTAGACTGGCTCGGCCAAACCCGGCCCACCAGCTTCACCAACGCCAAGTATATGGTCAGGATGCACCATCTGCAGTTCGTCGCCATACCGTTCAAGCTTGCCGGAAATGATCCGCTCTTCACCAATCGGCAGTTGCTTCTTCGCCCACCCGCCGTTTCGGCCAAAGAAGGTCAGCGTAATGTAATTGCCATCCGCGTCGGCGGCATAAATACGCAAAGGTGCTCGCGCGCTGCCGCTGCTGCGCTGGTCCATGACGATAACGCGGACGATGATATTTTCACCGACGTCCGCGACATCGAGACGCGTCACTGCCTTGCGATACGTCCAGCTTGCCGGAAAATGATAGGCCACATCCTTTGCCCGCAACAACCCCAACCGGTCGAGCGGCTTGGCAAGCGCCGGGCCGACGCCCTTCATCGCGCTGACTTCTGCAAATAACGGATTGAGTATATCGGGGCGCATGGTTAGGGCCGCTTATAACTCCCTCACCAACCTTCGCTACCCATAAGGACGCGCCGCATGGACGCCGACCCCTATCGCCGAAAACTGCACTTCCGTGCGCATCACCGGGGTACCCGTGAGGCGGATGCGATGGTTGGCGGATTTTTTGACAATTATTCGGCGGATTGGGGTGCAGTCGAATATGCGTGGTTCGAACGGCTATTGGAAGAGCAGGATGTCGATATCATGGCGTGGGCGCTTGGCACGCAGGATGTAGACCCGGCATTTGATGGCCCGATGATGGCCTTATTGAAGCAGCTCGACTTTATCGCCTTACCACAGGGTATCCGCGACTAAGCAGCGATGCCCGACTTGCAGAAAATCATAACGGCCAAGTCGCCCCTGACATTGTCGTCGGTGCCATCGGGCTTCGCGCCGTTGCTGCTTGCCGATCTGACACGCGCAGCGAAAGCGCGGGCGATGTTTATCGCGCCCGATGATGCGGCGATGCGCGCCATTGCCGACGCCGTCCCTTATTTCGCACCTGAGATCGAGATATTGCAGCTGCCGTCATGGGACTGCCTGCCTTATGACCGGGCATCGCCTTCGTTGGCGGTGACGGCGCAGCGCATGGCGACATTGCAAGCATTGCAGCAACCATCGAACGCAAAACAACTGGTGCTGACCACCATCGGCGCAGTCATCCAGAAATTCGTCACGCCGTTTCGCATTCGGCAGACGGGTGAGCGCTTGGCCGAAGGCCGCGAAATCAGCCGCGCCCGGCTTGCGAGCTTGCTCCAATCCAACGGCTATTTCCGCGTCGATACTGTAGCCGAGGCGGGCGAATTCGCGATGCGTGGCAGCATCGTCGACCTGTTCCCGGCAGGCAGCGAATATGGCTTGCGGCTCGATTTCTTCGGCGACGAAATCGAGAGCATTCGCCGCTTCAATCCATCCGATCAACGCAGCATCGACAAAATCGACCATTTCGACCTGCTCCCCGCAGTCGAGGCGTTGATGGACGAGGAATCAATCAGGCGCTTCCGAACCGGCTACCGCGAACGCTTTGGCGTCACCGCGACGGGTGATCCGCTGTATCAGGCCGTATCCGAGGGCCGCCGACTTTCGGGAATGGATCACTGGTTGCCATTGTTCGAAGACCGGATGGCGACGATATTCGACCATGTCGGAGCCCATACGCTCGTCATCCGCGACGGCGGTGCGGCATCTGCTGGGCAATCGCGGCTTGATGCGATTTCGGATTATTACGACAACCGGGTAAAGGCGCAGGTTGCCGAACCCGGCAGCTACCGTCCGCTGCCGCCCGAGATGCTTTATCTGTCAAAGGTGGAATTGGTAGCGCAGTTCAACGCCCATGCAGCACATGAACTTAGCCCGTTCGCACAACCCGATTCGGCCAGCATCATTGACTTCGGTATCGCCGCTGGACGTGATTTTGCGGCTGAACGCGCACAGAAACTCAACATTTATGAGGCGGTTGCGGACCATCTGAAGGCGTTGCTCAAGTCGGGCGGCAAGGCGATTATCGCCAGCTATTCAGGCGGCGCGCGCGACCGTCTGAAAGGCCTGCTGTCCGATCACGGCGCACCTATGCTGACCGAAGCGGAAAGCTGGCAACGCGCTCTCGGCACGCAAAATGCCGTTGCAATGGTCGTGCTGCCCATCGATCACGGTTTTGCAACCTCCGAAGTAGCGCTGATCAGCGAGCAGGACATGCTTGGCGACCGGCTGGTCCGTCGCCAGAAACGCCGCAAATCGGCTGACGCGTTCCTCGCCGAACTGGCGGCGCTGACCCCGGGCGACCTCGTCGTGCATACCGAACACGGTATCGGACGCTACGAAGGCCTGATGTCGATTCCCGTCGGCAACAGTCCGCATGACTGCGTGGCTTTGAGTTATTCGGGTGGCGATAAGCTTTATGTGCCGGTCGAAAATATCGACGTGCTGTCGCGCTACGGTTCGGACAGCGAGCATGTAACGCTCGACAAACTGGGCGGCGAAGCATGGCAACGGCGCAAATCGAAGCTCAAGGAAAGAATCCGTGCCATTGCGCACGAGTTGCTCAAAACCGCCGCCGAACGCGCGCTACGGGCGGGCGCAGTGGTTGAAATCGACGACCAATCCTATGCCAGCTTCGTCGACCGCTTTCCTTACGAAGAAACCGATGACCAGCAACGAGTTATCATTGAAGTGCTCGACGACATGGCCTCGGGCAAGCCGATGGACCGCTTGGTGTGCGGCGATGTCGGCTTTGGCAAAACCGAAGTCGCGATGCGCGCCGCCTTTGCCGCCGCTATGGCCGGGCATCAGGTTGCAATCATTGCTCCGACGACGTTGTTGGCGCGGCAGCATTATAGCAATTTTGCCGAACGCTTCCGCGATTTGCCGTTGAAGCTAGGCCGCCTGTCGCGGCTTGTCCCGACAACTGAGGCCGCGAACACACGCGAGGGTCTGACCGATGGCACGATTGACATCGTTATCGGCACCCATGCGGTGCTCGCCAAGTCCAGCAAATTCAAGCGCTTGGGGCTTGTTATTGTAGACGAGGAACAACGCTTTGGCGTAACGCATAAAGAGCAATTGAAGGCGCTGAAAACTGACGTCCACATGCTGACGCTCACCGCCACTCCCATCCCGCGCACCTTGCAAATGGCAATGTCTGGCTTGCGCGAATTATCGGTGATTCAGACCCCGCCGGTGGACCGTTTAGCGGTACGCACCTACGTCATGCCGTGGGACCCTGTCGTCCTTCGCGAGGCATTGCTGCGCGAACATTATCGCGGCGGACAAAGCTTCTTCGTGGTCCCGCGCATCACCGACCTCACCGACATCGAGGAGTTTTTGCGCACCGAGATACCCGAGGTCAAATATGTGACCGCACACGGCCAAATGTCGCCGACTCAGGTCGAAGAACGGATGAGTGCGTTTTACGAGAAGCGTTATGACGTCTTGCTCTCGACAACAATTGTCGAAAGTGGGCTCGATATTCCGAGCGCCAATACGCTCATCATCCACCGCGCCGACCGATTTGGTCTGGCGCAACTGTATCAGCTTCGTGGGCGCGTAGGGCGTTCGAAGACGCGCGCTTACGCCTATCTCACGACCGAACCCAACCGAGCGCTGACCGAAACCGCCGAGAAGAGGCTAAAGGTGTTGGGCGATCTCGACAGCCTCGGTGCCGGTTTCCAGCTTGCGAGCCACGACCTCGACATTCGCGGCGCAGGAAACTTGGTCGGCGACGAACAATCAGGGCATATCAAGGAGGTCGGATTCGAGCTCTACCAGTCCATGCTCGAAGAGGCGATCATGGACGCTAAGGCCGACGCTTATGGCTTCATGAAACCGCGCGGCAGTTTCAGCCCGCAAATTACTATCGATGCGCCGATCCTGATCCCCGACGATTATGTTCCCGATCTGTCGGTCCGCATGGCGCTCTATCGCCGTTTGAATGACCTCGACGAAGCCGACGATATCGAGAGCTTCGCCGCCGAAATGACCGACCGCTTCGGGACGATTCCGCAGCCTGCGCAGAACCTGTTGCGGCTAATCGAAATCAAACAGAATGCACTGGTAGCAGGCGTCGCTAAAATCGAAGTCGGCGCGCGCGGCACGCTGGTCAGCTTCCAAGGCGATGCGCCACCTAATGTGCCAGGTCTGCTCGCTTATGTCGCAAAGTTGGGCGACACGGCCAAGCTACGCCCCGACAGCAAGCTCGTCATCAACCGCGTTTGGGGCGATCCTGTTGCCCGGCTCAGCGGCTGTTTGCAGTTGTCAAAGGGGCTGGCAAATATTGCCAAACGCGCCGCCTAATTGCTCCGCAGCGCAAATTTTTCGAATTCTGCTGGTGCCAACGCGGGTGCGCGAAGAAACCCTTGGAAATAATCGCAGCCTTCGGTTTTGAGCATTGCCAGTTCCTCCTCGCGCTCGACACCTTCAGCGACTATTTTGAGTTCAAGCGCCTTCGCCATCGCGATAATTGCGCGCAGGATAACGCGGTCTTTACCGGTGCCAACGATATCGGGCGTCATACCCTTGTCAATTTTGAGATAATCGAGTGGCAATGATTTTAGATAGGCGAGGCTTGAATATCCAGTACCAAAATCATCGACCGCGATTTGCACGCCGTTGGCGCGCAGCAACTCCAGTTGCCCTGACGCCAAATCGAGGTCGCGAATCAGGCTTTCCTCGGTCAATTCCAGCGTGAGACGCTCTGGCGCGAACCCGGTTTGCGCGAGCAATTCGAGCAATCGAGCACCATAGCCTTCGTTCAATTCCTCGGCACCCAGATTAACCGCCAACCGAAGATCGGACAGCGCAGCAGGCCATTTTGCCGCCAGCGCAATCGCTTCCTGTTGGATAAGCTGCGACAATTCTTCGCGCAAATCGCATCGGTCAGCGGCAGCAAACAGCGCACCAGCGCCGACTTCGCCTATTTCCGCATGATTCAGGCGGACAAGCGCTTCCGCTCCTACCAGATGCCCCGTTGCAATTTCGAATTGCGGCTGCAGCGCGATAGCAACGGTTCGCTCGGTAAGCGCGGTCCGTAACGCCGCGTCGATTGCTTCGGTTGTATCGGCCTTTAGAACACCTGCCGCGGCTAACGCATATCGCTTGCCCTTGCGCGAATAGGCGTTGGCTAGCGCAGCTCGCGCACGCTCTGAAAGCGCATTCCCGTCTTCGCCGATTTGCGATAGCGATATCCCGACCCGAGCGCTGATGTGAAGCGGCTTGTTTCCCTCGCCCAGATCGACTGAAACCATGTCGAGCAACTTCTGAACGGCAAGTTCAAGCTGTCTGCCACCCGCATTACCGCCGACCACTAAAAGAAATTCGCGTCCCGGCATTCGTGCAAGTAAACGAATAGGTGACAACTGCTGTTCGGCAAAGGCACGGACTTGCTGCCCGACACGGCGGATTACGGCGTCACCGGTCGCTCTGCCCAATCGGTCGTTGATCTGCTTTAAGTCCTTGATGCCGAGCAGCAGCAAAGTAACCGCATCATCTTTGGACTCTGGAAATCCCCCAAGCCATTCGCGCGCGTCGCGAGCACGCCGTACGCTGAACGCACGTTGCTGCCTTAACCGGTCGGAATTACTGCGAATTTCGTTCATTTCGTCACAATAACGTCAATATCTTTCGTAACTCTTGCGCTTATCATATTTCGGGTTTGTCCAAGCCGCATTTCCGCCTAAACAGGAGACATGATCGATGGGTTTGGACGAAAAATTGATTATTTGAGGATATCGGTCACCGACCGGTGTAATTTCCGTTGCCAATATTGCATGCCCGAACGGCAGAAATTTTTACCCCATGGCGATTTGCTCGATTACCGCGAAATAGCATTACTTGCTAACCGCTTCATCACGCACGGCATCCGAAAGATCAGGCTGACTGGCGGCGAACCCTTGCTGCGCCGCGATATCGAGGTTCTGATCCGCGAATTGGGCGGGCATGTCCATGCCGGACGACTTGACGAGCTGACATTGACCACCAACGGCAGTCGCCTGACCGAGTTTGCGCCAGTGCTGGCCGAAGCTGGCGTGAAACGGATCAACGTAAGCATAGATAGCCTCGACCACGAGAGATTCACAGAAATAACGCGTGGCGGCACTCTTGGACAGGTTCTGAGCGGCATTAAAGTTGCACGAGGACATAGTATATCAATTAAAATCAATATGGTGGCGTTGAAAGGGCAGAACCAGTCTGATTTGATGCCAATTGCTGAATACTGCGCACAAAACGGCTTCGATCTGGCCATAATCG
>JANLRW010000176.1:0-4847 GCA_031361925.1 Sphingomonadales bacterium | reverse complement strand
ATGGCATATGCAGAAACCCGCGACGGCGCGAAAATCTATTACAAGGACTGGGGGAGCGGCGACCCCGTCATCCTCATCCATGGCTGGCCGTTATCGTCCGATGGCTGGGACCCGGTATCGAATGCGCTTGTCGAGGCCGGTCACCGCGTCATCGCCTATGACCGGCGCGGCTTCGGGCGGTCGGACCAGACATGGGACGGCTATGATTATGACAGCTTTGCCGACGACCTTGCCGACGTAATGAAGGCCACCGGCGCGACGGAAAATGTCACGCTTGTCGGCTTTTCGATGGGCGGTGGTGAGGTCGCGCGGTATATGTCGCGGCATCATGGCAAAGGCGTCGTGCGCGCGGCTTTGATTGCGTCGGTTGTGCCATACATGCTGCAAACCGATGATAACCCCGACGGCGTCCCGCAGGCGACATTCGACCAAATGACGCAGGACATGCTGGCCGACCGCCCTGCGTTCATGCGCGGGTTTCTGAAAACGTTTTTCGGCGTCGGGTTCATTACGCATCCGGTCAGTGATGATGTCTTGGCTGCGGCTTGGCATGCAACGATGCAGGCGGGATTGCCTTCGACTTTGAAAGCGGCGGCGGCATTTTCGTCTACCGATTTCCGTCCCGATATGTCCGCGTTCAAAGTGCCAACGCTGATCATCCATGGCACGGCGGACAAGACGGTGCCGATCGAACCGACAGCGCGCATGGCGGCATCGCTCATTTCCGATGTGCAGCTGGTCGAATATGAAGGTTCGCCGCATGGGCTGTTCGAAACCGACCGCGACCGGCTGATCGGCGAACTGCTTACATTTCTTGGCGGTGAGCGGATCATTGTTGAGCACCAAGAAGGGATATTTGAAGGCGCAATTCCGTTGACTGTCATGTGAATTTTGGGCCGTCATGTTCCTGAGCGAACGTGGCGGCCCGTTATTTTTCATCGGACGAAACGTGCTTTCTATGCGATGATCTATTGTCAACCAATTTAGTTATGATACGACATAACATGGCGACACCGAGTCGCTGCTTTGGAGAGAATGTCATGAACAGGCATAAATTGTTTCTCGTAACGTCCCCCTTACTCCTTCTCGCCGCATGTTCGCGCGATGCCGAAGAAGGAGCCCCTCAACGCGACATTGCAGTGAGCGAGGCCAGCGATGGCATTACGACCGTCGATGCCGCCGAAGAATCTGCAGATGCATCGGCAATGAAGGCACCCGGCATCCCGGCCAGCGTCGCACCGAATCTGGCCTTCGAATATCGCTACGCCTTCAAACTGCCCGACGACAAAATCGGCGCGGTGCAAGAGGAACATGCAGAAGCATGCGAAACATTAGGTTCTGCGCGGTGCCAGATTGTCGATATGAAATACCAGCAAATCGACGAGGCCCGCGCCGAGGCAATGCTCGCGTTCAAACTCGACCCCGCAATCGCCCGCAAATTCGGTCGCGAAGCGATTGAATCGGTCGAAAAGGCCGAGGGTGTGCTGGCTGACGGCAATGTGACCGGCACCAACGTCGGCGGTGAAATCGAAGATTCGCAGAGCCGCAGCGCGATGTTACAATCGCAACTCGAGCGGCTGGAAACCCGGTTGAAGGCCAAAGGTCTTGGCGTCAAAGAGCGCGCGTCATTGCAAGAGCGCACCGAGGACCTGCGTAAACAGCTCGACGGTGAGCAGGATGGCCGCCGCGTAGGTGAAAGCAAGCTGGCGATGACGCCGGTCCAGTTCACCTATACCAGCGACGGCGGCGTCCCCGGCTTTGGTCAGGAAAACCCGTTCGCCAATGCGTTCGACGTCGCGGCCACCAGTTTTGCGACAATGATCAGCTTTGTGTTGCTAGTGCTGGGAGGGATCGCCCCGTGGGCGTTGCTGATACTGCTTGTTGTACTCGCATTGCGTTCGAACGCCGCGCGGGGATTGCGTGCTTGGTGGCGCAAAAGCAGTCCGCTGACTGATGAACCGGTGAAGGACTAACCGCAGCTAGACCCCTCCCCGAAAAAGGGGAGGGGTGACCGCTTAGAAAACAGCCTTTGCCGTTGCTTCCTTCATCATAGCTTTACGCACCATTGGGATAGGTGGGCCGCCATATGACAGGAACTCGTCGTGAAACGCTTTCCATTTCTTAGGATCATCTTTCGTCCAATCATCGCGCAATTTGCGGATCATCAACTTGCCCATCGTGTAGTTCAAATAGCCCGGATCATAAGTGCCGCGTGCTGCCTGCTGCTTCGAATTGCCCGCATCCTGATAGCATTCGTTTTTGAACAGCTGCTCGGACTGGGCAACGGTCATGCCCCGCGCGTGAAGCCCAATGGCCGACAAGTAACGGCAGTTACGCAGCAACGCGTTGGACAACTGACCAACCTTCATTTCGGCCGCAGCTTTATCATTACCCGCAGTTTCACCAAGTCCGGCATCCATCATCATTTCCTCAGAATAATGTGCCCAGCCCTCGGCAAAGGCATAGCCAACGAACAGCTTGCCGAAGATCGACCCCGACCGGTTGGCGTGAAGGAAATTGAGGAAGTGGCCCGGCCACACTTCATGCACGCTAGTGCCCAGCAAATCCATTTTGCCCGGAACAAACCCATCTTGCGTTGCTTTATCCCACGTCGGGTCAGGCGGCGAGATATAATAAACCGACGGCAGTCCTTTTTCATACGGCCCGGGAATGTCGATATAGGCCGAATTTTGGCGATTATACGGCGGCGACTCTTCAACCTCGGCCTCCTCTGTGCCGGGGATCGAAACGATATCTTTGTCGATCAGGAACTGCTTGAGCGGCGGCAACTGGCGGCGCGCCTCGGCCACCGGTCCGTCAGTAGCCTTGTTCGCGCCCATCTTGTTCATGCAATCCTGCATATTAGCACCTGGCGCATAAACGCTGCACGCTTTTGCAAGGGCATCTTGGTTGCGCTTCAAGTCGGCGCGGCCAATCGCCTCCAGCTCGTCGAGTGAAACGTCAACGCCTTCGGTCTTCAACACCATTTTGGCAAACTTGTCCGCACCCAAAGCATAACCATCAGGCGTCGCCGACTGCGAACCGATATGCGTGGCGAGCGCCTTCATCGCGGCCCCTGCCTTGGCCGCCGCTTCATCAAACTGCTTTTGCAATGCCTCGTCCTTGACATCTGCAAATGCCTTCTTTGCATCTCCGGCATAATATTCGGCAAAGCCGTTGAAACCCGCCTGGCCGATTTTCAAATAGGTTGCAGGCAGCGGCAGTTTCAAGTTCGCCTTAATCTGCTCGGCGGCTTTCGGGACGTTACCGGCATAAGCAATAAACGCCTTCATTCGCGTCATTGCGTCGGCATAAGGCCGCGCGATATAAACATTGGGGTCGAGCGAACCGAGATAATAAGCCGGATTTTTATACTGCCCTTGCGCATCTTCTAGGAAGAACAGTTCGCCCTCCATTACATGCACCAGATAGTCGCGTTCAAACTTTTGCGCATCGGTCATTTCCGCTGCGTCGACCGCCTTGGCATCGACGATGGCTTTTTTGCGATATTCGATCCCGGCTTTTATCCCTTCAGGGCTCCAGTCGGGCAACTGCCCGTCAAATTCATGCTTGCCCTGATACACGGCAAATGTGGGATTGACCTTGAAATAGCCGGTAAGGAAAGTATCAACCGTCTTGCCCCACGCGCTGCTGTCGTTGGCCGTTGTCGTCGGCGTATCACCATCAACCTTTTTGCAAGCGCCAGTGATGCTAATTGCCGCAACCGAAGCGGCTATCAAAAAATGTTTCAGTTTCATTATGGCTCTCCCTGCCGTTCTATGTTGGAACGATGCACAAAAGCGCCCTGATTGACCAGCAGGTTTTCGACCAGCGTCGCGGTGCAGCGGATGGATGAATTGGGCGCAACCACGCGTCACGTGCATTGCGCATATTGGATCAACCGGCTAGGCGCAGCACAGATGAACGGCCCGCATCCTTTTTCAATTCCTGCTTTTCGCGCCTACTGGATTTCCCGCTTTGTTGCGGTGATTGCGACGATGTCGATGGTCGTCATCATCGGTTGGCAGGTCTATGACATAGCCCGCAGCGATTACGGTATGTCTCCCAAACTGGCAGCATTCCAGCTCGGGTTATTGGGACTTGCGCAGTTCGTGCCGCTGTTTGTGCTCACCCCGGTTGCCGGATGGGCCGCCGACCGGTTCGAACGGCGCACCGTCGCACGCTTAGCGAATATGATCGATCTTTGTGTGGCCGTCGCATTGGGTTTGCTGACGCTCCACGACCTACTCAACCTGCCGGTCCTGTTTATCATGGCGGCACTTCACGGCATGGCACGAGTGTTCGTTGGCCCGGCAATGAGTGCGATTGCGCCGAACCTCGTGCCGCCAGAATCCTTACCGCGCGCGATTGCGCTTAGCTCGATTGCCTGGCAGTCAGCTTCGGTTATTGGTCCAGCGGCGGCTGGCTTCATGTATGCCGACCATCCAGCGATGCCGTATTGGGTCGCCGCAGCATTGCTTGGAATGGCCAATCTCGCGCTGACTTTCATTCCACCAATTCATCCACCAGCGGACGCCAACCGTCGGCGACCGTTGCACCAGATGATTGAAGGGATGCGTTATACTTGGTCCGAACGCTTCCTGCTCGGTGCGATTACGCTCGATCTGTTCGCGGTGTTGCTAGCGGGCGCCACCGCATTACTGCCCGTCTATGCCCGGGACATCCTGCAGGTCGGCCCTGAAGGATTGGGTCAGTTGCGCGCGGCCCCGGCGTTGGGAGCAGCCGTCGTCGCACTCTATCTCGCGTTCAAACCGCTGCGCCATAACGTCGGCGCGAAGATGCTGTGGGCCGTTGTGGTATTCGGCCTCGCCACCATCGGCTTTGGG
>JANLRW010000074.1:0-1975 GCA_031361925.1 Sphingomonadales bacterium | reverse complement strand
CGCGTTGACTTGAAACGCGCCGTTGCGGGTGTAAGTAACCGCAGCACGCGGCGGATCACCACGCGTCACAAAAAAGCCTTCACCCGCAATCGCGAGATCGAGCGTTTTGTCCGATGCTTCGAGCGTGCCTTGGGTGAATTGCTGGATGACACCGTTAAGGCGCGTGCCTTGCCCGGCGATCATCTTGGTTGTCTGCGTCGGTGCGCTGGCGAACAGGTCGCCGAACTGCGCGCGGCTCTTCTTGAAGCCGGTCGAGCCGACATTGGCGAGGTTGTTCGAAATCACCGAAAGGTCGGTCTGCGCGCCTTTGAGGCCGGAAAGCGAAGTGTAGAATGACATGGCTTAAACTCCTTGGGGGGTGTTGGTTGCGGTCTTGATGTCGGCCAGTAATGCGGTTTGCGCCGCAATCTGTTCGGCGATGCCCTTCAGCGAGACATTCATCTCCGAAATCCCCGCGACGCTCGAAAACTGCGCCATCTGCGCGACCATCGCCTGATTATCGACGGGGTTGAACGGGTCCTGTTCCTTCAGTTGGGTCGTCATCAGCCGAAGGAAATCGCTCTGGCCGAGTGTCTTTTCGGACTTGCCCTGCGCCGTGACAGGCAGGTTCTGGGAATTTACGGATGCAATAGTCATTGGCCTAACCTCAATGTTTCGCTGATCAGGCCCTTGGCGGTTGCCAAAACCTGCACGTTGTTCTGGTAATGCCGCGATGTCTCGATCATCTCGATCATCTCGGCGGCGCTATCGACCGCGGCTTCCCAGACATTGCCGTCCTTGTCGGCCAGCGGATGGGCTGGGTCGTGGCGTTTGACCGGCGCAGTGGTTGCGTGGTCGATTCTGTTGACCGCGACGGTGGCGGCACCATCCTCACCCATGATCGTCTGGAATACCGGCTTAATCGCGCGGTAGGCACCGGCCTCGGTGCCCGAGACGGTTCCCGCATTGGCAAGGTTTGATGCGGTGGTGTTCAGCCGCACAAGCTGGGCAGACATCGCCCGCCCGCTGATGTCGAAGATCGAGAGATTTGGCGCCATTCTTATTCTCCTTTCAGCGCGCGGGTGATGCTGCCGATCCGCCCTTGCAGGAAAGACAGGCTGGAACGGTAGGCGAGTGCGTTTTCGGCAAAGGCGGTTTGTTCGGTGGCAAGCTCGACCGTGTTGCCATCGAGCGAGGCCTGCACCGGCACGCGGTAACGGATCGCAGCGTCGGGGGCTTGACCATCCTCGGCCAATTGCAGCGCCGAGGAAAACTCGATGTCGCGCGCCTTGTAACCCGGCGTGGCGGCATTGGCGATGTTCGACGCGAGCATCGACATTCGCTGCTCACGCAGCTTCAGCGCAGTGGCATGGATGCCAAACAGTTTGTCGACAGGCGGCATGGCCTTTCCTTTCCAGTCACGCGCCGCACGGGCGCATCGGAATGGACAAGAGCAATGGCCGTGCCAGACTACACTTTAGCTATATTAATCAACTAGATAGAACGAAACGTGTTACGCCAGAAATCCGGCAGTCAAAAAACCGACAGGCTATTTCCGACGAAGCAGGAACACGGCATGTTCGGCCAGCAAATTGGCCATGCCCTCTTTGCGAGGCTTATCGCCCGACAGGAACCATTGCCCCTCGACGATGACGTTGCGGTCTTTCAGGAACGCGCGGAAATCATCGACCGTAACATGATGGATATTGGGTGTGTCATACCAGCGGTGGGGGAGTTGCTTGGTCACCGGCATCTGCCCACCGAACATATGGGCAAAACGGATGCGCCACTGCGCGAAGTTGGGGAACGACACAAACGCCTCCCGCCCGATACGAAGCAAATGGTCGAGCACGAGGTCGGGCCGGCGCGTGGTCTGCAACGTCTGGCTCAAAATTGCGTAATCAAAGCTAGCATCGGGGTAATCGGCCAAATCGGTGTCAGCATCGCCTTGCACCACCGAAAGCCCCCGCGAAACGGCGGTTGCGACGTCGCGCGC
>JANLRW010000116.1:0-1937 GCA_031361925.1 Sphingomonadales bacterium | reverse complement strand
TATTACCGGCGCCGATAAGCGCAATCTTCTTGCGAGCCATGAAACGAGGTCCTTCCCTTAAGGCTGTAGCGGAATTGCGGCGTCGATACGCGGATTCGCGCAGCAGAACAACCCACTAAAGCCCCAAAGTGAAGGCTTTTTGTGATAACAGTTCGCAATAGCGATAAAGCTGCTTGAATTACGCGTTGCGCGACACCTTAGCTAACTTCCGGCGCTATTTCCCAGCCAGTTCACCCAGCAAAATCTTCCAATGCACGACATTATCGTCCAGCGCCTTCACCGGTAGCCGCTCGTCTTTGCCATGCGCGCGGAAATCGACGGGAACCACCACCCAAGCGCCGTTTGCACCGTAGATCGGAATGCCTGCAACGCGGAAAGGCCGGGCATCGCTCGCACCGGTCGACATTTCAGGCGAAATCGGCGCGCCGGGGTGGAGCGCATGCACCGCTTTCTCGAAAGCAGCGCTGACATCTGCACGGAGCGGCGATGATAGCGACGCGACATAATCGTCGTTCCGGCTCACAACGACATCCGAGTCGCCTACCATTGCGGTTAGATCCTTTTGCACGTCATTGGGATCGACGCCGGGGAAAATCCGGCAGTTGATTATCGCGGTTGCAAGCTGCGGCAAGGCATTGTCGGCATGGCCCGCAAACAACCGCGTCGGGACGCAGCGGGTGCGGGTCAGGCCAACCTCGGTCTCGTTGGCCTCAATGACATCCGCCGCCGCGCCATCTTTCGGGTCCGCCAGCCACGCGCGCATCGCATCGCCAAGCGCGCCCTTTTCCTGTTTCTGGCGCTCGGTAAAATAGGCGCGCGTGGTTTCGCTCAGCATCGGCTCGAACCGGTGTGCCTCGATCTTGTCCAGCGCATGCGACAGGCTATAAATCGCATTGTCCTCGCGCGGCTTTGACGAATGCCCGCCTCTGTTCCGCACGGTTAGCGTGTATCCGGCAAAGGTCTTTTCCGCCGTCTGCATCAGGAAACCGGCTGGCCGCCCGTCAAGGAAAAACCCGCCGCCGCCGCCGTCGGCATTCAACCCATATTCGACGTTCAACTTGTCCTTCCATTCGGTCGCGCCCTTGTCGGCGCCAATTCCGTTGGTTTCCTCATCGCCGGTGAAGAACACGACGATGTCGCGCGTCGGTTTGAAACCCGATGCCTTCAGGTCGATCAGCGCCTGAGTGATCGCGACGATCCCGTCCTTCATGTCAATCGTGCCGCGCCCGTAATAATAGCCGTCTTTTTCGGTCAGGACGAACGGGTCTGTGGTCGAATCCTCACGCTTGGCCTCGACGACGTCCATATGCCCCATCAGCATGATGGGTTTGGCCTTGGCTTTGCCCGGCGCGCGCCAGCGGACGATTAGTGCTGCCGTCTTCTCGGTGATTTTCGACACATTGTCGGTGCTCTCATAAGGCACCACCTCGACGTCAGCGGCGGGGAACCCGGCGGCCTTATATTGCTCGGCCAGATAGTTTGCCATTTCGGGAACTTTGCCGCGTCCGAACACCGTGGGAATATTCACGACATGCTCGAACATATCACGCGTTGCCTTGTGGCTCGCAGGGGAAAGCTCTTTGGACGGCGCGGGCGCAGCCGCCAGCGGCGCGGTGGCGATGATCAATGCGGCGCCAATCAACAAGTGCTTTTTCATGTCCGTCTCCCTTTATATGTTACGCGAACCATGGCCCTCGGCCAGATATTCCTCCGACTGCATTTCCAGCAATCGCGATACCGTGCGATCAAACTCAAACCTGCCGTCGCCTTCAGGATAGAGAGCATCGGGCAAAGCATCGGCGCTGGCAAGCAGCTTCACGCCATATTCGTAGAGCGCGTCGATGAGCGTCACAAACCGTGCTGCCTCGTTACGCTTTTCCGCACCGAGTACGGGAATGCCGACCATGATGACTGTGTGAAAGCGCCTTGCGATGGCG
>JANLRW010000070.1:0-2118 GCA_031361925.1 Sphingomonadales bacterium | reverse complement strand
TTCAGAGTTTGGCGTGGCCGAAGGGTATTTGGTCTCACCCAACGGGCAGTACTGGCTAATCATGCAAGGTGATGGCCGCCTTGGTCTTTATAAGGGCACATCACCTGCCGACAGGGGAGATCTGCAGTGGTCTGAAAACGGTGCTCCAAAGCAGGGCAAATGGTTTCTGAACATGCAGAATGATGGGAACCTGGCTGTATGGTCAGGTGAGCCGATGGTGAGCGCTTACTGGGAACCGTCGTATTGGTCGTCCGGAACGCCATTCGGGCCGGGCAACTATTTCCTCATGGTCCAAGATGACGGTAACGTGGTTGTTTACAGGGGCACTGGCCCACTCGACAATCGTGGTGCATTGTGGTCGCGGTATACGGGTCGGTTGATCGCACCCGCGTTTGAAAACCGAATTGCACTCGCCAGGGCTGACCTACCACTAATGCCTTGCACGAGGTGGGAGTGGAGACAAGTTTATAACGCTACTTTGGTCGAAGCTAAACAAACCGCCACTTTGTACCTAAGCTTGGACAAAGACTTGATAAACCAGGTGGCAATCGAGATTAAGTCATGCGCCGAGGAGGCGGCAGTTGCCGCCGCGCTGGCCGCAATTTTCTCCGGTGGCGCGGCGGCAGCAGGGGCGGCTGAATCAGCCTTCAAGCAGTGCTTGGTACGCAAAGGAGTAGCGGCACATATTGTTTCTGCGGTTCAGCTTTACGTTGAGACGCGTTGCGAGTGGTAATTTGCGTTTGGGTTATTGCGAAAAGCCGCGATCTGTTTGTCGACGCGGAAATGATCAGCTTGTTGGTATTGGCAGGCGACGGCGGCGCGCGTTCGGCCAACTCGCTTACCAGTCGTATCCGGTAAGGGGCCGAAGGCGATAAAAAGGCGGAAGCTGATCAGCGAACGGCGCCGGCTGTGATCAGTGTGCTTGCTGAATATCGGCCTTGTTCGACCACCAAGGTCTGCCTCTAAGATATTTTGCGAACGCCGACTTTCTCAGAAGCCGCGCAATGATTCGCGCCAAATTACGGCATTCGGTCAATGTCCGCTATTTTGCTTTCGCGCCTCAAACCTGCCCGACCGTAAACCACCCAGAGGTCGCCATTTCGTTGGCGCGGGATCGCGCTCAGATTGCGTCCGCTTTCAGACTTTCCCTTTCGATGAACGGACGTCCCAAATCTTGTCGGCATCGGCCATGCTCCGTATCGGAAACACCGCTAAGCGCCTGAGCGGCTCCCCGCGCCTCACTCCCAATAATACGGCATCCGCTTCCTCGTCCCCGTAACCTCCTCGTTAAGCGTCGCCGCATCATACAACCGCCCGCCGATCATCACTTTCGACACCTTGTCCGAATTGCGGATGTCGGCGCTGGGGTCGGCGTCGAGCACCACCAAGTCGGCAAGCTTGCCCGCCTCGATTGACCCGACATCCTTGTCATAACCCAGCGACTGCGCGGATTCGATGGTCCCGGCAGCCAGCGCCTCGACCGGCGTCATGCCGCCGCGCACGAACGACCATAATTCCCAATGCGCGGCGATTCCAGCCTCCTGCCCATGCGCGCCGATGGAAACAGGAACGCCTTTCAAGGCCAGCTTATGCGCCTCGCGGGCATTGTCGTCGTCGACATAGTCCTCCTCAGGGGCAATCTCGCGCCGCGCGTTATTGGCGGCGAGATCAGCGGGCGGATAATGCTTGGCGAGCAATGGATGCCGGAAAACATCGGTATGCGAGCGCCAGTATGGATCGCCTGCGGGGCCGCCATAGGTTACGACCAATGTCGGGGTATAGCCGGTTTTCGATTCCGAGAAAAACTGCACGACATCATCGTAAAACACGCTAAGCGGCACATTATGTTCGAGCGTCGTGTTGCCATCGGCAATCAGCGCCATGTCCATTCCAAACAGCGAACCGCCCTCCGCCACCGAGCGCATATTTTCCTGCAAAGCGGCGGCAACGACCTGCTGACGCTGTTCGCGGCGCGGTTGGTTGTAGTTTTTGACGCTATGCGCGCCCTGCGCCTTCAACCGCCGGACATGCGCCAGCGCGTCATCGAGGCTGTTAATTTCGGCATAAACGTCGGCAGCCTTTGCGCCGTAAACAATCTCGCCGGTCGAGAATGAACGC
>JANLRW010000020.1:0-12009 GCA_031361925.1 Sphingomonadales bacterium | reverse complement strand
AGTTTCGGATTATCGACCGATTTTCTCCTATGGCGCAAATGGCGCGTGGATCCACGGCTATGCCGAAAAACCAGTGCGGCTGGCGTCTGCATTCTGACGGTCGAACGTCGGTCGGACATGTCTTTGCCTCGTCGGCTATCTGCGCAACGTTCAACCGCTCCGCGTCATCACTACGAAGCGGAAGCGACTGACTTTTGACAGTTTTGACGCGAAAATCCGAAAAATGAGATGAAAGGGGAGTTTCAACCTGTCAGGCAGTTACCAATGTTTATCCGCTACGGCGCTTGCGCGAACGGATTTGGGGATTGCTGACAGGCGAAATCCTACATTGCAAGCAGGAATATCGGCTGAATGGGCAATTAAGATTGAGTCTGCGGAACAGGCACTCCGTCACGCGATGCTTCCTTCAATATACGCAGGATAATATGGTAATGCCTTCTCCTGCGGCATCTATGGCAGGGGTCCAAGTTCGGCGTCTGGAAGATTGACACCCATCAGCTTCGCCAAGGTCGGCGCGATGGCACGCATGTCGATTTCGCCGAGGTTTCGGCCTTTTGCAACGCCTTTGCCCATTATCATGAAACTGGAACGCATCGCTGGTTCGGTAGGGAAATAGCCATGCGTCCCTTTACTGCCGGACGGCCCGGAAAGAGCGGCGTCTTTTCCTTTGAAGCCCCCGGCATAGGCATTCAGTTCGAACTGAACGTAAAAAGCGGCCTCGGGATTGCCACCCATCGCCTTGATATCGGTCGCTGTCGCAATTTTTGCGATGCGGTTCTTCGGATCGGCTTTCAACCGGTCGAGCGACGCCCGCACCCGTTTGGCAAGCGCCGCGTCTTCGGGCTTTGACAGCATTATTGCCGAACTGCCGCCTGAATTCCACGGGCTGGCAAGCCATTCCTTAATTTTGCCGTCTGCACTTAGCGTAATCAGCCCGTCATCAATGAACGCGCGGTAGAGATTAATTTCGGTATCGACTGGGGAAAATCCGTGGTCCGAAACCACCACAATCACCGAATCGGGATGCGCCTTCATTTGCGCTGCGATCAGTGCACCCACAACGGCATCGATCCGCTGCAACGCCAGATGCGCTTCCTTGGTATCGGGGCCAGCGCCATGCTGCTCATGGTCCAGCGCGGTCAGATAGACGGTGGCAAAGTCAGGCTTTTCACGCGCGATCAATGCGGCAGCGAAGCGTCCACGATTTTCATCACCCTCGATACTTTCGTCGATGCCCGGCGCATAAGCGCCCAGTTCGCGCTCCAGCGATTCGACCAGCCCGGGCGTCGACAGTGCCTTGACCAGCTTGGCATCATCCCCGTGGCCGGTGCGCCAGATTTGCGGGATGTTCCACTTGATTGACTTGGCATCCACGCTGACGGGCCAATGGACATTCGCGGTGGACAGTCCTGCTTTAGCAGCGGCATCCCATAATGTCGGGACTTTGTAATCGCTAGCATACCAGTACCAGCCACCCTGATTGATCTGCATAGGATCGAAGCTGTTATTACCGATAATGCCGTGCTTGGCAGGGCTGGCCCCCGTGAGCAACGTCGCGTGGCTCGGATAGGTTACCGTCGGCAAAACGCCCTTGACGCCACTGGCATAAGTGCCTTCACGCACAAAGCGCTTGAGGTTGGGGATATCGATCCCGCGCTTTTCCGCGTCGATAACATCGGCGGGTTGCAGCCCGTCGATGGAAATCAGCAACACAGGCTCGGCGAACGCTCCGGCGGACAGCGCTCCCAACAGGAACGCGCCGCCCGCCAAGAGAAGTCGCTTCATTTAAAATCCGACTTTTACGGTTGCGAACAATTGCCGCGGCGCCCCGGCCAGCAATGTCTGGTTATCGCCGCTATTGCCAAAGCCGTTCGAACCGATGGTCGCAACATAGTCCTTGTCGAACAGATTGGTTGCATTGAACTGGAGTTCGATCGGCGACCGCAACCCGGCGTCAAACCGGTAGCCCAATGTCGCATCGACCAGCACCCGGCTCGGCACCGAGCGGTCGTTCAGATAGTTGAAGTAGCGCTTGCTCATATAATTGGCCCCAACCCGACCGAAGAACGTATCGCTATCATAAGCGATTTCGCCGCGCAAAAGATGTTTGGGGGTGTCGACAACGGTCTTGCCTTGGGTCGCAATGACTGCGGTCGGCGTAATGACATTGTCGCGGTAGCTTGCATCGGTGTAGCTATATGAGGCGAATAATGTCAGCCCGCCGCCAAGCCGGACATCGCCTGCCGCTTCAAAACCAATCGACCGGACGGCTCCGACATTTTGCAGGATCGCCGGATTGCCAACGATGCCGGGACCTGTTGGCACCCCCAGAAGCCGGTTGCGAAAATTGACATAATAGACGCCGATCACGCCGTTAAACACGGGGTCGTTGTAACGCGCGCCCAATTCATAAGTATCCGACTGTTCGGGTTTCAGGCCACGGGCAAGCAAGGCGTTGAAACCGGCCTGCGTGGTGGAAAACGGTCCGCTAGTCGATGACGACACGAATGCACGCGTCACTTGTGTGAAGCCGCCGAACAGTTCGG
Source organism: Sphingomonadales bacterium (assembly GCA_031361925.1). Classification (GTDB taxonomy): domain Bacteria; phylum Pseudomonadota; class Alphaproteobacteria; order Sphingomonadales; family Sphingomonadaceae; genus Sphingorhabdus_B. The sequence continues at coordinate 9,463 of JANLRW010000020.1, read as the reverse complement.
CTTTGTCGTTGATCCGGTAAGCAACGCCTGCATGCGGCTGGAACCAGTCTTTCGACTTGATCTTGCCCGCAGCAAGCGCACCTTGCACCCTAGGCGTGGCTTCATTGTTTACTTGAAAGCCCTTCCAGCCGAGGTTGATTGTCAGGTCACCCACCGTGATCTTGTCCTGCATATAATATTGCAGGGTGTCGGTGTTGAAATCGAACAGCCACTGCGAGAAGAACGGACCCCGCTGAAACTTCGTCAGGTCGCGGCTTGGGGTGGTCAGGCTATTAAACGCATAGAAACGCCGCGCCTGCGTGAAGTCATTATGTTCATACCAGCCACCGACCGTGATTTCATGGTCGCCGACTTGCGCGTTCAAGGAACCGAAGACGCCGCCGCGCTGAATATCATATTCGGTTGTGCGCACCGAAATGGGCACGCCGGTAGGGCTCGGCACATAAGGAGTGGCCCAAGTGCCTTGGCCGGTATTGTCGTGATAGTAGGCCTTGATCTTGAAGGTAACACCTTCATCCAAAGGTGCGGTCAGGCCGTAAGCCGCGAGCGTGTCCTTGCGCAACCCCGATGCGTCATAATAGCTGTCGTCGAGATTGTTCAGCGGTGCGGTAAACACGCCGCGCGCAGCAGCAATCGCAGCGGTATAATTCGGGAAGAAATTGTCATGGTCATAGCCAAGGCGGCTAATCATTTCGAGCGATAGGTCCTGATAATCCTGCTCGGCGCGGTCCGAATAAGCGAAATAGGCGTCGAATTCCGCCTCGCCAACCGGGATCAGCGCCTTGGCATTGATTTGCCAGTTACGCTGTTCGCCGCCGCCCTTCCACTTATCGGCATTATGATAGACGCCGGAAATAAAGCCCCGAATGCCGTCTGCTTCGCCAAAGTTCACCCGGCCAAACCCGCGAATAGTGTTTTCCGATCCGTAAGTCAGATTGGCATCAAGGCCGAAACCGTCACTGAAGTCCCCTGAGAAAAATTCGAGCGTGCCGCCAAGATTATTGGTCGCCTGCGTGCCAATTGAACCCGATCCTTGCGACACGCGGGTGACACCGATATTTTCCGAAATAATCGCGCGGCCAATATGCAGGCCGTTATTATTGCCATAACTAGAGTCACCCAAAGGTATCCCATCGAGCGTATACCCAAGCTGGTTCTGGTTGAATCCGCGGATCGATACGCGGCTTGACCATTCATAGGTGCCGAACGGGTCGGCCGACTGGAAATTGACGCTCGGTAGCTTCTCGATGGCCTTCAGCGGACTGGTGCCCGGCGCGAGAATAAGCAGTTCCTTGTTGTTCAATTCCTGCACCTGACGCGTCTCGCCGCGGCCGAACACGATGATTTCATCGGTTGCGACCTCATCATCAGCGGGCGGAGCAGCATTCTGCGCCAATGCCGGTGTTGCCAGTGCTGCCGCGCTTGCGAGCAGAAATATCGAAATGTTGCGCATGGTGATTTGCCTTCCCTAAAATCCCGTATGAGCCGCGCACTAGGAAGGACTGATGACGCTTTGATGCGGTTATTGCCGCAGTTCGGTAAAACTTTGACGACAAAGATAAGACGCCGCGAAACAGCGGCCAGACAAACGCTTCAGAAAAATGACAGATATATGACAAATATATTGCTCTGGTTGTCATATTGCTGTAATAATCGTGACGAGAGTGTAGGAGGTTCGTCATGAAAATACTATTTATCAGTGCTTTGGCATTAGTCTGTGCATCTGGAGCGGCCCGAGCGGAGCCGATGGTAAGCGGCGAAGTGGCTTATCCACACACCGCCATCGGTTATGATGGGTTGGTTGCGGGCGATAATGAACGGGCAATTCGCGATATGCTAAAGGGGCATGTCAGTCGGCACGATCCGGCTTTCCTGCTGAATCTGGGGCAGGCTTATGCGCGCAGTGGCCGTGTGTCGGAGGCGCGCGAACTTTTCCGGCTGGCCGCAAAAAAGCGCGACGTGGTTGATCTCGTCCTCGCTGACGGGCGCGTAATGAGTTCAAAAATGGCAGCACGTCAGGCGCTCGCGACCGTTCAGGTGGGCTTGGCCGCACGCTAAAAAAATAAATAAATTTCTGTAATAATGGCAAGGCGGGTCCACAGGACTCGCCTTTTGCTGTTAGGGCGCGGGCAATAAGTCTGCCTTCGACGATTATGTCTTATTTCTGACCAATAAGATTCTCTAAAACGCAATACGATAACCACAGCGCAGTCATAGCCACCCCCTAATCGCCTTCTCGACGACGGGTGGGGCTTATGTTGATTCGCCGCTAATCCGTTGCATGTGCCTAACAATAGGCGATTGAATTTGTTGCGGAGAATCAGAATGTTAGACCCTAAATTGCGCGGGATTATTTATGTGACGGCGGCCGCTGCTCTCGTCTCTGGCTGCGGCGCGGACGATATTGCGTCGCCTGGCACCGGCGGAAACATCACCATCAATAACCCTGCACCGCCTCCGCCCCCACCCCCGCCGCCGCCGCCGCCAGCGGTCGTCACGCCAGCGACGGGCTGCCCGACCATCGGCAACCCTGTTCAATTGACCGATGACGGCACTATCACCGGTCCAACCGGCACCTACCGCGTCTGCACATTGCCTGCGCGCCTGACAGCGAGCACGACTTTACCGAAGGTAACCGGATTGCTTTATCGTCTTGGCGGACGCGTCGATGTCGGCACCGACCAAGGCCCAACCGAAGAAACCACCGACCCTGCAGACGTCGTTCTGACGGTGCAGCCCGGTGTTGTCGCTTTTGGCGGCACTGGTGTTTCATGGCTCAACGTCAATCGCGGAAACCGAATCAGTGCTATCGGCACCGCGGCGCTCCCCATCATCTGGACGAGCCGGGACAACGTCCTTGGGCTGAACTCCGACAACTCAATCGGCCAGTGGGGCGGAATCGTGCTTAACGGTCGCGCTCCAATCACCGATTGTGCGGCGCCCGCCGCCACTCCTGGAACGATTGCTTGCGAGCGTCAGGTTGAAGGCGCGGTCGACCCCGCTTTATACGGTGGTGCTACTGCCAATGATAGCAGCGGCCAGATAAGCTATATGCAGATTCGCTATTCGGGCTTTGTGCTCTCGGGTAACTCCGAACTGCAGTCGTTGACCACCGGCGGCACCGGCTCGGGCACCGTGCTCGATCACATCCAGTCGTTCAATAGCTCGGACGATGGTGCGGAATTCTTCGGCGGCACGGTCAATATGAAGTATTTTGTGTCGATTGGTGCAGATGATGACAATCTCGACACCGATGTCGGCGTCAAAGCGAACTTCCAGTATGTATTGGCTGTTCAGCGCGCGGGCGCGGGCGATTCAATGATCGAAGCCGACTCCGACAACGCGCTCGATGGCAACACACCACGCCAGAACACGCGCCTGTCAAACTTCACCTTCATTCAACGCAACAACACAGGCAACCTGACGGCTATCTTGCTGCGTGGCGGCACTGATTACACGCTGGCTAACGGTGTGCTGGTCAGCCCCAATACGTCATGCTTGCGGATCAGTCGTCCGCAAACGGCTTCCGCAACGGTCGATCCGGCGATTGACGAAGTAGGCGCGCCGGTCGTGCGATCGGTGGTCGCACAGTGCGGCACGCCGGCATTTGTTGGACTTAATGGTGTGACCGACGCTCAAGTCAGTGCGATCTTCGGCTCGGGCGCTAACAACAACAACAGCGCCTTCACCCCGACGCTGGCTTCGTTGTTCATCAACGGTGCCAATGAAACGGCGGTTACCGCGTTCAATGCCAGCACGATTGCATCGTTCTTCGATGCAACGACTTATGTTGGGGCAGTCCGCGATGCCAATGACACCTGGTATGCAGGCTGGACGTGCAACAGCGGCACAGCAACGCTTGGCACCAGCATCACGGGTCTTTGCACCTCCCTGCCGACCTTCTGATAGGCGGCAACTGATAGGGGTGGGGTGCAGGCACAGCCATGCACCCCACCCTTTTTTGAATTATAAAAGGGAATGATATGTTGAAGCCATTGGGGGCAATCAGCCTGTTGCTTTTGACGTCCGCGCTGGTCGCGCCTTCGGTTGCGATGGCGCAAAATGCCGAGCCGGAACAGACCGAGGTGGCCGAAACGCAGGATAGCAATCCGGCGGTTTCGGAACAGGAAAACGCTCAAGGTCAAGCCGATCCAGCAGCCGAAGCGGCGGCTCCAGAGGAAGAAGAGGTCGACGTCTCGATCCCGGGCGGTGAAGAGATTGTCGTTCGCGGGTATCTCGACCGCAATATCTCCAAGAACGCCCCGCAGGTGGTTTCCGTCTTATCGAGCGCCGATATCGAGCGCACCGGTGAAGGAGATATCGCAGGAGCGCTAGCCCGCGTCACCGGCCTTAGCGTGGTTGGCAACGGCTTTGTCTATGTTCGCGGTCTTGGCGACCGTTATTCGCTGGCATTGTTGAACGGTTCGCCGCTCCCCAGCCCTGAACCTTTGAAGCGGGTGGTTCCGCTCGATCTGTTCCCGACAAGCGTCATCGCTTCGTCATTGGTGCAGAAAACCTATTCGGCAAACTTTCCTGGCGAATTCGGCGGCGGCGTTATTAACCTGACGACCAAAGCAATCCCGCGCGAACCGTTCCTGACAATCGGCGGTGACCTCGCCGTTAACGGCGAAACCACCAACCAGCTTGGCTACACCTATTACGGCAGCTCGCAGGACTGGAGTGGCTTCGATAACGGCAACCGCGATCTTCAACCCGCGCTCGCGGCGTATCTGGCCAGTGGTCAGCGTATTAGCGCGGGTAATGTCAACACCCGAGCTATAGCCGGGCAGCTCGTGACCGGACGCAACGCGGTCGTCCAGCGCGATAAGAATCTCCCGCCCAATGGCTCGGCCACGATCACCGGCGGCACCAATTGGGAGATCGGCGACGATGCGACATTGGGCATCATTTTTAACGCGGGTTACAGCAACAAATGGCGGACGCGCGACACGATCCAGCAGACCGCTTCAACGCTCGACCTGAGCCAGAAGGAACTCGATTTCCAACGGGTGATTACCGACAATCGGATCGTTGTGAACGGCCTTGTCGGCTTTGGTATCGAGGCAGGTGACCAGAAAGTGCGCTGGACCAACCTGTTTATTCGCGACACTCTGAAACAAGCCCGTCTGGGCGTAGGTACGCGACAGACTACATCGCCGACTGCAACATTGATGCAACAGGATACCGCATGGTTCGAACGTCAGCTCGTCGATTCGCAATTGGTCGGTGAGTTTAAACTTTCGCCCGACGTCAATCTCAGCTTCCGCGTGGCTTATGCCAATTCGAAGCGCGAAGCGCCCGATGAATTCAGCTTCGAATATTATCGTAGCAATCAAGCCTCCGATCCGTTTGGCAACCTGTTTATCAACCGCTTGAATAATGGTCAGCAAGGCAGCGCAGAGGTCAGCTATTCCTACCTCAACGAAAATCTATGGGCTGGCGGACTCGATCTTTCATTCAAGATCACGCCGGATATCACCGGTACAATCGGTTACGCTTATTCGGATACCACGCGCCGCACCGAACGCCGCGACTTCCAGTTCGTCGCACCGGGCGGCACGCCGGTTACCTCTGCACTCTTCCGGCCTGATTTCCTGCTTCAGCCCGATGTCATAGATTTCTACAACATCGCGTTGATCGACACCAACGAGGCCAATCCGGTGTTCGACGCAAGGCTGTTGAACAACGCCGGATACGGACAGATTCAAGCGTTTATAACGCCCGAAATCAGCTTGAACATCGGTGTTCGCTATGAAACCGCAAAGCAAACCGTCATCCCTGTGCAGGTGTTTACGACGCCGACGGCATCGCTTGCATCGACCAGCCTCAATAACAACTACTGGCTGCCCGCAGCGACGCTGACATGGGATATCAACGACCAGATGAAATTCCGGTTGAGCGGTTCCAAGACGATTGCCCGTCCGCAGTTCCGCGAACTGATTTTCCAGAATTTCTATGATACCGACTCTAACCGTCTGTTCCGCGGTAACCCGCTGTTGGCCGATAGCCAATTGTATAACGCCGAAGCGCGTTATGAATGGTATTTCGACCGCGACCAGCGGTTCACCATTGCCGGTTTCTTTAAGCGGATCGACAAACCAATCGAAGCCTTCTCCAGCTTCGACGATAACTCGGTTATTACCAGTTTCGCCAATGCGCCAACAGCGGACTTGTACGGTGTGGAAATCGAGACACAAAAATATTTCGACTTGTCGGGTCTAGGCGAAGACGGCTTTTTCTCCACACGCCGTGCGGTGGTAATTGCCAATTACACCTATACGCAGTCGAAAATCGCCGTGAAGGCGGGCGACACCGTTGCCGTGTTCAACTCGTCATCGACCGATGCCCTCGACTTCTTCACCAACGGCTCGCCGCTCACCGGTCAGTCGGACCATCTGGTCAATCTGCAGCTTGGTCTGGAAGATACCGAGCGTCTGTCGCAGCAGACGATCCTGCTGACCTATGCCAGCGACCGCGTCACTAGCCGCGGTGCATCGGGCCAGGTCGACATCAAGGAGAAGCCAGGCTTCCAGCTCGATTTCGTCGCGCGCGAAGGCTTTACCGTCTGGGGCAAGGAAGCCGAGCTGAAGTTCGAAGCACGCAACCTGACAAACACCAAATATCAGGAATTCCAGCAGAACGGCGAGAACAAGATCTTCTACAACCGTTATAAGCAGGGGATCAGCGCCTCAATTGGTGTCGAAATCAACTTCTAAAGAATTTTGTAGCCCCCAACCTCGCGGCGGCATATCTCACTAGATATGTCGCCGTTATTTTTGGGCTGACCGTCGTGCGTGTTGGAACAGCAACACGTCATGAAAATGTCATTTTACCGTCATTCACGAGTCACAGCCCCGCCTTAGCGCCAAGTCTGATTTTCAGAATCATCGGGGAATAAAGTGGGATTTTCGCTGGCGGAAAGAGCTAGTTTGCAATCGCGTCGGATCACCGCTGTGCCGCTTGCATATCTGGTCATTGGATCATTAGCATTGTTACTGGCCACACAGGTGGTGCGGCTTGGCTGGACGATCGTAACGCCCGTTGGTTCGCTGGGCGACTGGCGCGCGCCATCGGTCGATATCGTCCCGCAATCTGCGCGTTTGGCGCTTTTCTCGGGATTTGACCCATTTTTCCGTAATGATGCGGTGGCGGCCGGTGCCGACAATGTCACTTCACTTAATCTGACGCTGTTCGGCATTCGCGCTAACGAAAGTTCGGGCGGCGGCTCGGCCATTATAGCGGGCGAGGACGGGGTGCAGAACAGCTACGGCGTTGGTGAAGAAGTCTCACCCGGTGTGATTCTAGACTCGGTCGCCTTTGACCATGTCATATTGTCGCGCGGCGGCGTGAAGGAAGCGCTGTATCTCGACCAGTCGGTCCCGGCGGAAACTGTTGGCCCAACTCCTGCTGCGGCTCCAGCACCGACCGTGGCTGCCGACATCGCGTTGAATGCTGACACAATCCAGAAATCCATCGGCTTTGCGCCGCGAAGTGAAGGCGGGCGGGTAACCGGCCTCGTCTTGCAACCGCGCGATGACGGCACCGTGATGCGGATCGCGGGCTTTCAACCAGGCGACATTCTCGTCGCGGTCAATGGCCGTCCGGTTTCATCCGCTGCCGACATTGCATCTCAACTTAAGCCCGGAGCCCGCCTTAGCGTCGACATCGAACGCGGCGGGTCGAAGGTTCCTATTGCGTTGAATTTGGAACGAATGTGATCCGCAAATTCCCCCTTTTTCTGGCAAGCATCATGCTCGTCTTTGCCGCGCCGCTCGCCGCGCAGCACACCCTGAACGTCCGCGATGCCGACATTCGCGCGTTCGTGCAGGATGCCGCGCGGGTCACCGGGCAGACCTTCATTGTCGATGGGCGCGTGACCGGCAAGGTATCGGTGGTGACCGACCGGCCATTGTCGCGCTCCGAATATTTTGAGGTGTTCCTGTCGACATTGCGCGCCAATGGCTTGGTCGCGATCCCAATCCGCGGCGGCGGTTACCGCGTTCAGCCAGCCGATGGCGCAGCGACCCAGCCAACCCGCGTCGGCAGCAATCGTGCCGCGCCAAGTCAGTTTGTCACCGAAGTTTTCCGGCTGCGCTCGATAGATGCGACGACTGCGGTCGAAACGTTGCGGCCATTGGTGAGCCGCGAAGGGTCGATGACCGCAAACCGGAATGCCAACAGCTTGGTCGTCGCCGATTATGCCGATAACATCCGACGCATTCGTGAGCTGGTCCGCCAGATCGACCGCGATAGCGCCGCGACGCAAATCGTAACGCTCGATAACGCCGGCGCGCGCGAAATCGCTACCGCGTTGCAGGCGTTGGCTGGACAAGGCGGTGGCGAGGGTAGCCGTTCGCCAGTCTCCGTCGCCGCTATCGACAGCAGCAATGCGATTGCGCTGCGCGGCGATCCGACATCGGTCGCGCGCTTTGCCGCGATGGCAAAACAGCTCGATGACCGTGCGCAATCGGGTGCTGAAATCCGGGTTTACCGCCTCGAACATGCCAATGCCGCGACCTTGCTGGAGACCGTGCAGGCGCTGATTGGCGGGCAGAATAATGCCTCGCAGGGTGCCGAACTGCCGCCGGTTGCCGCAGCACCATCCAATAATGGCGGCAATGCACCTGCACCGATGCCGGTAGTTGCGGCATCGTCGGGGTCGGGCATGAACGGGCTTGGCGGTCGCGGACCGATTGTGGTTACCCGCTACGAAGGCACTAACGCGCTTATCATCGCTGCCAATCCGGAAATGCAGCGCACTTTGGGTGAGTTGATCCGTCAGCTAGATACCCGTCCCGAACAGGTGCTGGTCGAGGCTATCGTTGTCGAAATCGGCAACGAAGCAGCCAGAAAACTCGGTGTGCAGTTTCTCGTCGGCGGCAAAAACGCGCCGTTTGCCGCGACCAATTATTCGAATGCCACGCCGAACATCCTGACCATTGCCGGTGCGATTGGCGCGGAGCAACTCACGCGCACGACGACAACCGTGAATGGCAATACCACAACGACATCGACCAACAGCGCGCTGGGCGACAGTTTGCAGGAAGCCGCCGCGGCATCGATCCTTAGCGCGACAGGCGGCTTTGGCGGCTTTGCGCTTGATATCGGCAAGAATGCGATATTCGGGACGATCATCAACGCAATTGCCGCTGACACCGAATCGAACCTGTTAGCGACGCCGCATATCGTGACGCTCAACAACCAGAAGGCGAAGTTTCTGGTTGGGCAGGAAGTGCCGGTCAGCACCGGTGAACAGCTGTCGGCCAATTTCGAAAATGCCTTTCGCACCGTTCAGCGCCAGGAAGTCGGCATCAAGCTTGAAGTGACGCCGCAGGTCAATGCGCAGGGCGATGTGAAGTTGTTTTTGAAACAGGAAGTATCGAGTGTTGCCGGGCCGGTCTCATCGCGTTCAAGCGACTTGATTCTGAATAAGCGCGAGTTTGAAACCACGCTGACCGTGGGC
>JANLRW010000427.1:0-3292 GCA_031361925.1 Sphingomonadales bacterium | reverse complement strand
CCCCCGGATCAGGCTAGCGACGTCACCGATGATTATCGTTGCGCGCTGGTCGGAAAGGCTGTCGCCGTGGTGCGCCGCCATCGGGCCCTCTGCCCACGCAACAACGGCGGGGACAAGCTCTGAAACGATCACTTCTGCGTCGCCCGGCAATACCGCAAGGGCGGCGCGCATGGTAAAGCCCATGCCCAACCCGCCGATCAAAATGCGCGGGGCCTTGCGTGGTAAAATTCGGGCAATCGCGAGAGTGGCCAGCGCTTCTTCCGAGCCGCTCAACCGGCTGTTCATCAGCTCGTTCGCACCGAGCATGATCGAAAATTCGCTGCCGCGCTGAATCAGCCTTAGCGTTGCATTGCTACCCGGAATGTCGGCGGTGTCGAGGAGGATTCGCGGTATCAAAGCATGACCATAAACTCATTGATATCATCGACAAGGTTTGAGGTTTTGTTCAGGGCTAAGAAGGAAGCCGCCCAGATATAAATATATCTCAACGCTTTGTGACGACGCTTTGCGAAAAATGGGTCAAACTTCGTTGGTGATGTTAATGAACTCACGGCCTAATCGCAGGCGCGGTGTAGTTGCTGTGCCAGCCAAGCGGAAATCAGGCACATTGCAGCACCCAGCAGCAACTGATTGACGATGGTCACGCCCGCAGCACTGAGGCCCAGCGCAATCAGTGATCCCAACACCATCGCACCTGAATTGACGATGTTGTTGGCGGCCACGGTGCGCGCGGTCTGGTCCTTGGGGACTGTCGTCGTCAGGAAGGCGTAAAGCGGCACCACAAACATCCCGCCCGACACGGCAATGCCGAGCAAGGTAAGCAGCAGCGGGACGGCGTCGGGGTGTTTCACGAACCCTGTGATATTATAGAGTTCGCCAGCACCGATCACATGCCAGTTGCGACAGACGATATGGAATGCGACCACAAATGCGCCCATCATGATCACGCTCGCCGGAGCATAGCGCGCCGACACCTGGCCCTTGAGCAGGCGGTTGATCGCGACCGAACCAATGGCGATGCCGATCGAGAAGATCGCGAGGAACAGGCTGGCGACCTCTTTGTCGGCACCCAGCACGTTTTTGGCGAGCGGCGGAAACTGGATGAATAGCACCGCGCCGATGGTCCAGAAAAAGCTGATCGAGGCGATCGCGAGGTAGAGCTTGCGGATGTGCATCGTGCTCTTCACCAGATTAATCGACGACCGGAGGATGTGCCAGTCAATCCCGGTTTCTGCGTGTTCGGGCGGGGCAGGGGGCACTTGCCGTCCCGTAAAATAGCCAATGACCGCAACGATGACGACGCCGAGTGCGGCCCATTCGACCTCAATCACGCCGGCCAATATGGTGCCCAGCAGGATCGCAATGTAGGTGCCCGCTTCGACCAGCCCGGTGCCGCCCAGCACTTCGCCTTCGTTTAAGTGCTGCGGCAGGATGGCATATTTGATCGGCCCGAAAAATGTCGAATGGACACCCATCGCGAATAACGCCAGCATCATCAGCGGGATCGCCACCGGCCAAATCGCCAAGCCGAACCATGCAAGCGTAAGCCCGATACCGCCGACGAGCATGATCAGGATCTCGCAAAATTTGACGATCCGGATGATTTTTGCCTTGTCGCGCGTATCGGCAAGTTGCCCCGCGAGTGCGGACATCAAAAAGAAAGGGATGATAAAAACCGCCGTGGCCACCGCACTGAATAACGCTTCGGATTTTTCGCCGTCCAAAACGCCGTAGACGACGAACAGCACCATCGCGTTCTTGAACAGATTGTCGTTAAACGCGCCGAGCAACTGGGTTACGAACAGCGGCAAAAAGCGTCGCTGTTTCAGCAACGACAGTGATGTTGACATGGTATGCGGAACCCTCTCTGCCGTTTGTATCGCCTTAGCTGCCGGATAAGACTGGGCAAAGCGGTTTTCTTGAACGAATGAATTAGCCGCGTGATTTTACCGCGCGATGACGCTAACGCAGCATCATGTTAAGCCTGCCCAACATATTGACGCTGTCGCGCATCCTTGCGGTGCCGATCCTTGTGTTTTTGCTTTGGCCGAGCGCAACCCCGTCGGGCCGACAGCCATTGCCCGTCGATTACGCGCTGGCGTTTGTGCTGTACTGCCTGATGGGGATTACCGATTATTTCGACGGCTATCTGGCGCGGGCGCAAGGGACGGTGTCGAAACTGGGTGTGTTTCTTGATCCGATTGCCGACAAGATCATGGTTGCCGCGGTTATCCTGATGCTGGTGTTCACCCGCGATGTGGACAGCTGGCACGTAATCGCTGCGCTGATCATATTGCTGCGCGAAATGATCGTATCGGGCCTGCGCGAATTTCTGGCCGGATTGCAGGTTTCGGTGCCAGTATCGAAGCTGGCCAAATGGAAGACAACTGCGCAGCTCGTGGCACTCGGCGGGATAATCCTGGCCGGCGTCTGGCCCGACTGGGTTCTGCTTAAACAGGCGGCACTGGCGCTGTTGTGGATTGCCGCCGTGCTGACCATGATCACCGGCTGGGATTATCTCCGCGTCGGCATCAAGCACATGGATTAGGCTGGTGAAGCTGGTTTATTTTGCGCGGGTGAGGGAAGCGGTTGGGGTAGACCATGAAGAGCGCGACTTGCCCGATACTGTCTTGACGGTGGCCGATTGCATCGACTGGCTGACAGGCGAAAGCGGAAACTACGCCACAGCTTTTGGCGAGCGCGACCGGCTTCGCTTTGCGCTCGACCAGCAGATGGTTGGCGAAACCACCGCGCTTGAGGGTGCTGCCGAACTGGCGATATTCCCGCCTGTGACCGGCGGATGATCCGCATCGAGGTAACCGAGACCCTATTTGACGGCGCTGCGGCACTGGCCCGATTGGCCGAACTTGGCGGCGGCGCGGTCGCCAGCTTTACCGGCATCGCTCGCGCTGATGGCAACGTGACCGCGATCGAGATCGAACATTACCCGGCGATGACTGAAGCCAGCCTTCAAGCATTGGTCTAAGAAGCTTTCACACGCTGGTCGCTACTCGGCTGCGTGCTCATCCACCGCGTCAGGCGTATTGCGGTCGGTGAAGCCAACGTTTTGGTTGGCACCGCCGCCAGCCACCGCGCCGACGCGCTCGAGTCTTGCGCATTCCTGATCGACCGGTTGAAAACCGACGCCCTTTTCTGGAAAAAGGAACACCGCGCCGACGGGTCCGCCAGCTGGGTAGAGGCAAAAGCCAGCGACGACACCCGTGCCCATGAATGGAATAGCCAATGATCCTTTACGATGCCCCCAATCCCGCGCCGAACCCGCGCCGTGTCC
>JANLRW010000413.1:0-8417 GCA_031361925.1 Sphingomonadales bacterium | reverse complement strand
TTGGGTGAAGAAGCGCGGTCAATCGAGGGGCAGCCGCTGCTGAAATTAATTGCGGGCGACGCATGGGAAAAAGGTAAATATCACGAGGCGCTTCACGACCTCGCCGACCGGCTCAAACGGCGTGAATCTTTCAGCAACCTGATCGTCCCGGTGACGATCAAAACGGTAACCCGTTACTGGGAGCTGTCGGCATCGCCGCGCCACGCCGAAGACGGAAGCTTTCTCGGCTTTCGCGGCGTTGGTTCCGACGTGACGGAGCAACGTGTGTCGGCAGATAAGATCTCGCACCTCGCGCGCTTCGATACGCTGACCAGCCTGCCGAACCGGTTGCAGCTCACCGAAACATTGGGGGATGCCCTAACCGATGCCGACAAATGGCGTCGGCGCTGCGGCTTTATGATGATCGATCTCGACCGGTTCAAGGCCGTCAACGATACCCTCGGCCACCCCGTTGGCGACCGGTTGCTTGCCCAGGTTGCGCGGCGGTTGCAGCTTATCATGTCCGACAATGAACTATGCGGGCGGCTCGGCGGCGACGAGTTCGCGGTTGTGATCAAGGATGCGACCGATAGCAAATATGTGCTGACGCTGGCGCGTCGGATTATCGAAAGCCTCTCACGGCCCTATGAGGTTGATCAAAACACCTTGTTTATTGGCGCCAGTATCGGCAGCGCAATCGGACCAGTGGATGGCCGCACGGTCGAGCTGTTGATGCGCAGCGCCGATCTTGCGTTATACCGTTCCAAGGATCAGGGCGGCAATACGCACCATAGCTATCAACATAAGCTTCATGCCAACGCTGAGGAGCGCCGGTTGATGGAGGTCGAGCTGCGCAATGCGTTGGAAAAGGATCAGCTGCACGTCGAATATCAACCTGTGGTAACCAGTGACGACAATCACATGGTGGTCGGCTTTGAAGCTTTGTTGCGGTGGAACAACCCTAAATTCGGCAGCGTGTCGCCAGCCAAGTTCGTGCCCGTGGCAGAGGACGCAAGACTGATCGTGCCAATCGGCAACTTCATTTTGAGGCGCGCGTGTAAGGATGCGATGAGCTGGCCCGAATCGACGCGGATTGCGGTCAATATATCGGTCGATCAATTGACCAGCACCTCCTTTGTCGAATCGGTAATCGCGGCACTGCATGACAGCGGCTTGCCCGCATGGCGGTTAGAGCTTGAGGTTACCGAGAGCATCTTCCTGCGCGATGGCGGCCTTGCGGTCCAGGTGCTCGACCGCTTGCGCGGGTTAGGCATCAAGCTGTCTCTGGATGATTTCGGCACCGGCTATTCGTCATTGGGCTATTTGCGCAATGTGCGGTTTGATACGATCAAAGTCGATCGCAGCTTCGTGCAGGGTGCTGCCAAGAACAAGGCGGAGAGCCTTGCGATCATCCGTGCCGTGGTGGCGCTTGCCGATAGCTTGAATATCGCAACCACCGCCGAAGGTGTCGAGACCGAGGCCGAGCTGGCGATGATCCAACAGCTCGGATGCCATAAAATTCAAGGCTATTATTTTGGGCGGCCAATGGTGTTCGCCGACAGCCTTGAACTCTTTACCCGGCAGCAACGTAACGTCGCCTAGGCTAGGGTCGGCACCCTAGGTCACAGAATTTGGTAAACTGTTTCCTGTGGCCGACATAGCCGCGTGCCTTTGTCAGTTACTACAAAAGGCCGCTCGACCAATATCGGATGTTCGACCATCGCGTCCAGAATATGGTCGGCGTCGGTGCCGTCTATCAGCCCGAGCGCTTCGGCTGGCGAGCCACGCGTCCGTAAAGCCTGACGCGGCGTAAGTCCGGCATCGGCGATCATCGCGGCGAGCTGCGCGCGTTCAAACCCGACGGTGCGATATTCGATCACGGTCATATCGATGCCCGCTGCTTCCTGCAAAATGGCGAGCGTTTTGCGCGACGTCCCGCAGTCGGGATTATGCCAGATCGTTGCTTTCACTCGTCCATGCTCCAGTTGCGTCTCGGTATCTCAATAGCAATCAAGGGTGTGATGCAAAATTCTTTTCACAAAAGCTAAATTTCCAATTGCATTTGCGAATTGATCGCAATAACAGACGCCAACGAAATGCGAACCGTTCGCAAAAAACCGATTGATCCGGGGAAATATAATGCGCTTAACCGCTGTGTCGCTATCTAGTCTTTCTGCTGCACTATTTTTTGCAAGCGCGGCCAACGCTGAAATCGTTGATGATGCGATGAGCAGCGATGACCAACAGACGATCATCGTGACAGGTGCCAGCGATGGTTATGTGGCGTCAAATTCGGTTACCGCCACCAAGACTGATACACCGCTGCTCGATGTACCGCAGACGATCAATGTCGTGACCCGTGAACAGTTGGACGATCAGGCGCATCATAGCCTTGGCGACGTGCTGAGGTACGTTCCCGGCACCACCGTGGGACAGGGCGAGGGCAATCGTGACCAGATTACTTTGCGGGGGCAGAATACGACCGCTGATTTCTTCGTCGATGGCGTGCGAGACGATGTCCAGTATTTTCGCGGCCTATATAATATCGACCGCGTAGAGATTCTCAAAGGCCCTTATGCCCTCATTTTTGGACGCGGCGGTGGCGGCGGTATTATTAACCGGGTTCAGAAATCGCCGGTTGCGGACGAAATTTTTTATGCCGGGCAAGCGAGCATAAACAGCTTTGGCGCGTATGACATCTCGACTGATCTCAACGCGCCGCTGGGTAGCAGTGCGGCGGTGCGGTTGAATGCGGCTTATGAGAATTTCAACAACCACCGCGATTTTGTCGGTGGCGAGCGATATGCGTGGAACCCTTACGTGGCAGTTGAACTCAGCCCGGACTGGAAGCTTGGCCTGTCTTATGAATATGTGAATGACGACCGCGTTACTGACCGCGGCGTCCCGTCGCTTGCGGGCAAGCCGATCCGGGGTTATCGCGACCAATTCTTCGGCGTTCCCGGGGTCAACCGCACCAAGCTTGAGGCGCATATCGCGAAGCTGCGTTTAGACGGCAAGCTCGCCGATAATCTCGCTTTTACCGGCACCATGCTCTACGGCGACTATGATAAAATCTATATCAACGTATTTCCGAATGGCGCGGCGACGGCGCAGAATGGCACCGTCGCGCTTTCGAGCTATAGCGATCCGACAAAGCGCGAAAACTTCATCGCGCAGGGCAATTTGATTTGGGACCTCAACACCGGATCGTTCTCCCACAAAATATTGTTCGGTGTCGAATATGGCGACCAGCAATCAACCAACGCGCGCATCAACGGCACACTTTCAAACCCGATCTTCAATTTGGCGACGCGGGTTTTCCCCACGGTTAATTTCAACATACCCAACCGAAATACGGTTTCGGAGGTCGAGTTTTTATCGGCCTATGTGCAGGATCAGATCAGCATCGGTGAACATTTCGATATCGTCGCTGGGCTGCGTTATGACAGTTTTGATATTAAGGGCGTTGACCTTTTCCCGCTGGTTGACCGGCCATTTGCCCGTAAGGACGACAAGGTTAGTCCGCGTATCGGTCTGATTTTCAAGCCGCAAGAAAATGTCTCGATTTATTCAAGCTATAGCCAGTCATTTTTGCCGCGCTCGGGCGACCAATTTCTTACATTGTCGACAACACAGCAAAATCTCGCACCCGAAAAGTTCACCAATTATGAGCTGGGCGCAAAATGGGACATCCGACCGGACCTCAATGTGACGCTGGCAGCATACCAGCTCGACCGCACCAACGCGACCACGCCGAACCCCGCTAATCCGTTGACCACGATCAACATTGGCAAAACCCGCACCAAGGGTGCCGAGCTTTCGGTGACCGGCCGAATTACGCCGGAGTGGCAAGTCCACGGCGGCTACAGCTATCAAGATGCAGCACTGGCCGGCAACGATACTGTCCGCTTGGGTCAGGTTCCCAAGCATCAGGCGAGCCTTTGGAACCGCTATGATTTCACCGATTCGTTCAGTGCCGGTATCGGTATCATTCATCAATCGGGCCAGTTCGCGGCAATCCGCACCACGCCAACTACGACCCGCCTACCTTCTTTCACCCGCGTCGATGCGGCGCTTTATTATGATGTCAGTCAAGCCGTTCAGGTGCAGGTCAATGTCGAAAACCTGTTCGACACCAGCTATTTTTCCGACGCACATAACAACTTCAACATCTCGACCGGTGCCCCGATCAACGGCCGGTTTACCGTTCGTGCGAAGTTCTAAACCGGGTTGGCCATCGCCGCCATATGCGCCTTCGCATTTTCGACATAATGCGCGACGCCGATGCGCATTCCCATGACCGCAGCATCGTCAAGGTCGCGGACGAAGCGGGCTGGCGAACCCGCCCATAATTGCCGCGTTTCAATGCGTTTGCCTTGGGTCAGCATAGCACCCGCCGCCAACATCGCATCAGCCTCGATCACCGCGCCGTTCATGACGGTTGCCGAAAGCCCGACAAAGGCACGGTCGCGCAGGATGCAGCCGTGCAACATGACATTATGCCCGACCAGCACATCCTCGCCGATAATCGTTGGGTAGCCGCCTTCGACGCCGGGCATCGGCCCGTCACAGTGGACGACGCTGCCATCCTGAATGTTGCTGCGCGCGCCAATCACGATGCGGTTGACCTCGGCGCGGACCACGCAATTATACCAGATGCTTGCCTCTGGTCCGATCGTGACATCGCCGATAATCCGGCAACCGGGCGCGATGAAGGCGCTATCGTCGATGTGCGGCGTCTTACCGCCGATGGTGATGATGCTGATGTCCGGGCGGTGGATCATTCGATGACTTTCCAAAGCGACAGATGTGGCAGAACCGACGCATAATCGTCGGTCCAAGGGCGCGTGCCTTGGGGCGAATCCAGTTCAATCCATCCGTCGGCGTCATAATATCGCGCTTTTTTTGCGGCGACAGCGCCGGTGAGTTGCGCCAGTTTTGCCGGATCGGGACTAAGCGCGATCCACTGCGATGCGCGTGACCCTGCGGCAGTCAACTTCTCCGTCGGGCTGTCATGCCGTAACGCCGCAGCCCAGCCGCTGGCCTTGGCCTCGGCGGCAACCACAGGGTTGAGGTCGATATAGCGGTTGGAGATATGCACCAGCAGCAGCCCGTCTGGTTTGAGCGCGCGGCGATACGTGGCGAACGCTTCGCTGGTCAAAAGGTGCAGCGGTATCGAATCCGACGAAAAGGCGTCGAGCGCCAAAATGTCGAACGTCCCTTTTGGCACATCAGCCAGTGTCAGCCGCGCATCGCCGAGCGTTATCTCGACGGCGGGTGCGCAGCGGTCAATGAATGAAAAGATCTTCCGGTCGCGCGCGATTTCGATCATCAACGGGTCGATTTCGAAGAATTGCCAAAGTTGTCCGGGCTTGCGGTAACAAGCGAGCGTACCGGTGCCGAGGCCGACAACGCCGATGCTGGCATTCGGCCCATATAGCGTGCTCGCTTTGGTCATCGCGATCCCGACGCCGGAGGTTGAGGGGTAGTAGCTGATTGGTTTCGTCGGCTGATCGCGCAACTGCATTCCGTGCATCGTGGTGCCGTGGTTCAGCCAGCGCACCGATCCGTCTGTCGACGCGTTGACGGTATAGGTGCCGAAATAGCTGCGCATCCGGACACCGGCCATTGTCTGTTCGACATTATGCCAGCCGCCATTGGCGAGCATCAATGCCGCAATCGACAGCGCGAACGCCAGCCGCTGGCCCGTGGCAACGACGCCGATACCGATGATGATCGCCAGCAAAACGATTTTCGCAGGGGTGATCTCCAGATCCATTTCCATGCCCGCATAAACACCAAGCGCCAACGCCAAAAGGCCGAGCACCACCATCAGCCACCGGACCGCGCGCTCCCCGAAGATATCCTCCTCACCGAGTGAGAAAAAACGGCTTTGAGGAAGCAGTGCCGCGGCGAGCAGGATCAGCACCGGATGCTCCCACGTCCAGTCGAAGATGAGCGGCGCGACGATGGCGCAGAAGAAACCCCCGATCACCCCGCCAAGCGACATCATCAGATAAAATCCGGTGAGCTGCGACGGATCGGGCCGGGTGCGGAACATTTCGTTATGCAGCGCGACCGCGACGACAAACAACAGGCTGAGACTGGCGGCCAGCCCGTTGATCGCCGCCTTGCCCCAGATCATGAACACCATCGCGCCGGTCGCCAGCAATATCACTGGTGCAACCTTGCCGATCCAGAACGCGGGGCGCTGATTATCGGCAAAGGCAACGCTGAAACTCAGCAAATAAAGCCCGAGCGGGATGACCCACAATAACGGCATTGCCATCAGGTCAGTGGTCAGATGCGATGTTGTTGACAGCATCAGTCCTGAAGGCACAGCGGCGAGCGCTATCCAGTAAAGCCTTCGTTTCCAGCCGATAGTGCCGGTCTGTGGATGGTCCGTGGGTTCCGCTGGAACGCCGCCGCGAGTCTGCCAGAGCAACCGTGCACACAACGCAACCGCCACCACCAACGCGACATATATGCCGGTCCAAAGCCAGTTTTGTGACAGCATCGGCATGAACGGTTCAACGAGGAGCGGATAAGCGATCAGCCCGGCAAAGCTGCCGACATTGGACGCGGCATAGCGCATAAGGATTGCCCTGATTTCCGGTCAGCGCATACCAGCGCTGCATCAGCGGGGCCTGTGCGGCAACGGCAAAGAACAACGGCCCGATCGACGCGGTCAGCAGCCACGGCACCCAGAATATCGGCGAACCGTCTGCAGGCGGATTGAACGCTGCAAGCCCCAGCGGCAACCATAATGCCGCGAGCAACAGCACCGCGATATGGACGACGGCCTGCGTACGCGGTGCCTCACGCGACAGCCGGTGGGTATAAGCATAGCCACAGAGCAGCAGCGCTTGGTAAACCAACATCGCGCTGTTCCACACCGATGGCGCGCCGCCCAAACGCGGCAGCGCCATCCGCGCAACCATCGGCTGGACGAGGAAGAGCAGGAAGCTGCCAAGACAAATCGTCGAGACGAACAGCAATTTGGATGTTTTTTGCGACTGGGCGTGGGTAGCGGTCATACGGCAGGATAAATCACATATCGCTCGGAAAGCATAAAGAATTTCGCGCGAAGGTCGCGAAGGTGCGAAGAGGCGCGAAGATTATTGGTTCACCTTAAGCAGCGAATTTGACGTCTTGCGATGGTTGTAGACACACCGTTTCAATCCATCGGTAAACTTCTCGCAAGAGAAATTCATCAATAAGCCGACCGATAGGTCGATGAATTTCGGATACGTCGTTACTTGGCGGGCATGAACCGGCATCAGACGCTCAACGGTTTTCAGTTCGATCAGCAAACTATTTTCGACAATGATATCCGCTCTAAATCCTTGATCTATAATTAACCCGTCATAGATGATTGGAATGATTTTTTGTCTTTCGACAAAAAGCCCTCGCTTCGCGAGAAAATGAGCCAGAACGGACTCATATGCCGACTCTAACATGCCCGGTCCCAAATCGCGGTGCACCTTCAAGCCACAATCGACGGCAACGGCAGACAATTCTTCAACATTCATCACTGCCCCCTTCGCGCCTCTTCGCACCTTCGCGACCTTCGCGCGAAATTCTTTACCCCTGCAATAACCGCGCTACGTGCGCTGCGTGATAGGTCAACACGCCCGAACATCCTGCGCGTTTGAACGCCATTAGCGTTTCCAACACCAGCGCGTCGCGCTCGCCTGCTCCGGCCACGACTGCCGCTTCGATCATCGCATATTCGCCAGACACCTGGTAAGCAAAGACCGGCACATCGAAGCTGTCCTTCACACTTTTGATGATGTCGAGATAGGGCAGGCCGGGCTTGACCATCACGCTGTCCGCGCCCTCGGCGATGTCCATCGCGACCTCGCGCAGCGCCTCTTGCGCATTCGCCGGGTCCATCTGGTAGCTTTTTTTGTCACCTTTCAGCAGGCCCCGCGATCCGACCGCGTCGCGGAATGGCCCGTAAAACGCGCTGGCATATTTGGCGGCGTAGGACATGATCTGGACGCCGGTGTGCCCGTTCATTTCGAGTGCACGGCGGATCATGCCGATGCGGCCGTCCATCATGTCCGAGGGTGCAATGATATCGGCGCCTGCAATCGCCTGATTGACCGCTTGGTCGACCAGAACAGCGACGGTTTCATCGTTCAAGACATAACCGCCATCATCGACCAGCCCGTCCTGTCCGTGTGCGGTATAGGGGTCGAGCGCGACATCGGTCAGCACGCCGATTTTGCTGCCATGCTCGGCTTTAATGGCGCGGATCGCCTGACACATCAGGTTATCGGGATTGAGCGCCTCTGCGCCGTCATCGCTGCGCTTGTCCGCAGGCGTGTGTGGGAACAGCGCCACGCAAGGGATACCAAGCGCAATCGCTTCGCCTGCGCGTTTGACGATCAGGTCAACCGACCAGCGCGACACGCCGGGCAGCGTGGCGACCG